>NZ_JBFTHK010000063.1:0-23476 GCF_056394205.1 Arthrobacter sp. 10T413_2
ATCGTGAGCCACCCGGCTACGGCAGGCCCGAAGCCACTCCCTGGCCGCCAATTTCTCGAGCGGTTGTTGGTTTAAAAGGACCCACCCGCAGTAACTAGACTTGAGAGAGTCGAAAGAGGTTTTGAAAATGTTTGAGTCCGTACAGGGCCTGTTGGATGAGCATGACGCTATCCAGGCGCAGCTGGGGGATCCTGCTGTCTATGCTGACCAGCGGCTGGCCCGGAAACTGGKGCGGCGTTCTGCTCAGCTGAACGGCATTGTGGAGGCCTACCACCGCTGGGAAGGCATCCGCGATGACCTGGCCGCTGCCAAGGAAATGGCGGACGAGGACCCCGAGTTCGCCGCCGAGGTACCCGAACTGGAGGCTGCGCTGGAGAYGGCGGCGGCGAAACTGCGCCGGCTGCTGATCCCGCGCGACCCGGACGATGCCCGCAACGTGATCCTTGAGGTCAAGGGCGGCGAAGGCGGCGACGAGGCTGCCCTGTTCGCCGCGGACCTCCTGCGGATGTACAGCCGCTACGCGGAATCCCGCGGCTGGAAGACCGAGATCATCTCCGCGACGGAGTCGGACCTTGGCGGCTACAAGGACGTCCAGATGGCCGTCAAGGGCAACTCGAACGACCCGGCAGAGGGCGTGTACGCGCGGCTCAAGTTCGAAGGCGGCGTCCACCGGGTGCAGCGCGTCCCCGTGACCGAGTCCCAGGGCCGCATCCACACCTCGGCCGCCGGCGTGCTGGTGCTGCCCGAAGTGGACGAGCCCGAGGAACTCGAGATCAACCAGAACGACCTCAAGATCGACGTCTACCGGTCCTCCGGTCCCGGCGGGCAGTCCGTGAACACCACCGACTCGGCCGTGCGCATCACCCACCTTCCCACCGGCATCGTCGTGGCCATGCAGAACGAGAAGTCGCAGCTGCAGAACCGCGAAGCCGGCATGCGCGTGCTGCGCGCGCGCATCCTGGCGCACCAGCAGGAGCTGATCGACGCCGAGAACTCGGCCCAGCGCAAGTCGCAGATCCGCACGATGGACCGCTCCGAGCGCATCCGCACGTATAACTACCCGGAGAACCGGATTGCGGACCACCGCACCGGCTACAAGGCCTACAACCTGGACCAGGTCATGAACGGCGACCTGGAACCGGTCATCCAGTCGGCCATCGAACTGGACGAGCAGTCCAGGCTCGACGCCATCGGCGAATAGGCCCCGGTCACCCCGTGATGACAGCAGGCAATGGTCCCAGCCTTGCGGAGGCCGTMCGCGAGGCGACCGAGGTCCTGGCCGCGGCCGGCGTGCCCAGCCCGCGCGTTGACGCCGAGCTCCTGGCCGAGCACCTGCTCGGCGTCGGGCTCGGCCGGCTGCGCGCACTGATGCTCGGCGACGCCCCGGCACCGGAGGGGTATGCCGACCTCGTCGCCGAACGGGCGCAACGGATCCCGCTGCAGCACATCACCGGTGTGGCGCACTTCCGCTACCTCGAACTCGCCGTCGGCCCCGGCGTCTTCATTCCGMGGCCGGAAACCGAATCCGTGGTGCAACTGGTGATTGACCGGCTGCAGGGCATGGCACACCCCAAAGTGGTGGACCTGGGCACCGGATCCGGTGCGATCGCAGGCTCGATCGCGCACGAGATCCCRGGCGCCGAAGTCCATGCGGTGGAATACAGTGTMTTCGCGCACGCCTGGGCGGCGAAAAACTTGGCTCCCCTTGGCGTCCACCTCGTCCGCGGCGACTTGCGCGACGCGCTGCCGGAACACAACGGCACCTTCGACGTCGTCGTCTCCAACCCGCCCTACATTCCCGCTGAAGCGATCCCGAACGAACCGGAAGTGGCGCTGCACGACCCGCCCGAGGCGCTGTACGGCGGGGGAGCGGACGGCWTGGAACTTCCGACGGCGGCGGCCGCCTCGGCTGCCCGGCTGCTGGTCCCCGGCGGCTACTTCGTGATGGAGCACGCTGAAGTGCAATCGGAATGGATCGCCGGGATGCTCACCCGCACCGGGCTATGGTCCGAGGTGACGACGCACCGGGACCTCAACGGCAAGGACCGTGCCACCAGCGCTGTGCTGGCAGCGTCAGTACTGACACCGTCAGAGCCGGCACTGTCAGAGCTGACACCGTCCGAATCGTGTGACAAGTGATGAAAGAATAGGCCAGTGACGACTAGCTACGATTGCACGGCAGCTGAGCAGCGCGCCGCAGGACTCGAACACGCCCAGCGGGCCATCCGTGAGAACAAGTGCGTGGTCTTCCCCACGGACACGGTCTACGGCATTGCCGCCGACGCCTTTTCACCCCTGGCCGTGACCCTGCTGCTCGCGTCCAAGGGCCGCAGCCGGAAAATGCCGCCGCCCGTGCTGATCCCCAGGCTCAACGCCCTGGACGGTCTCGCCACGGAAGTTCCCGCCGAGGCGCGGCGGCTGGCCGAGACCTTCTGGCCCGGCGGCCTGACCCTGATCCTGCACGCACAGCCGTCGCTGGACTGGGATCTCGGCGAGACCAAGGGGACTGTTGCCCTGCGGATCCCGGCTGACGAGATCGCCCAGGACCTCCTGACGCTCACCGGACCCCTCGCCGTGTCTTCCGCCAACCGTACAGGGCACGCGGCGGCGCAGACCGCCGCGGACGCCGAAGCCCAGCTGGCCGAATCCGTGGAGGTCTACCTTGAGGGCGGCCCGCGGCCCGCCGACRGCGCCGAGGCCCTCGCCTCGACCATGGTCGACGCGACCGCCCTGCCGMTGCGCGTGGTCCGCCAGGGAGCCATCAGCCTCGAACGACTGCGCGCCGTGGTTCCGGACCTCGTGGACGTCGACGGCAACGCCCCCGAGCCTGCGGCGTCTGTGGACGCCCCCGCCAGGGCAGCCGTGCCCGACGCTGTTGCAGCCGAGGCAGCTGTCCCTGAGTCCGGCGACGCGCCGGGCGCGGGATCCGGCTCCGCATGACGCTGGAGCGCCAGCACGTCCCTTTCCTTGACGTCGAGGCGACCCCCCTCACGGTCTCAGAGCTGACCGCTGTCCTGAGCACGTACGTCGCCGAGGGCAGTACCCGGATTGTGGTGGGACACAACCTGCACAGCGTGACCCTGCTGCACTCCGATCCCGCCTTCMGGTCGTTTTACCAGCGCAGCGACGTGGTCCTGATCGACGGCGCCCCGGTGCTGTGGCTTTGGGCCAAGACCGGCGAAGACGACGACGGCCGGGGCCCGGTGATGGACTACCGTCTGGGGTCCACCGACTGRATTCCCGCCCTCGGCAACGTCGAGGGCCTCGAGCGGATTGCTGTGATCGGCGCAGGCACCGTGGCCAACGCCGGCGCCGTGGCCAGGCTGCGGGAAATCGTTCCCGGCGCGCGCGTCGACGGCATGCCCGGCGAAGGCTGGAACCGGGACCTTGAGGAAAGCGCCATCGAATGGCTCTCCCGGCTGCGTCCGCAGCTTGTGCTCCTGGGCCTGGGCATGCCGTTGCAGGAACAGGTCCTGGCGCGGCGGCGTGCCATGCTCCCGCCGGCTGTCTACTGCGCCGTCGGCGGTGCCATTGAACAGATTGCCGGTGTCCAGAAGCTGGCGCCGCGCTGGATCGGGCGGCTCGGGCTCGAATGGGCCTGGCGGCTCATGCTCCACCCGCAGCGGGTGGCCTACCGGGTGTTCGGCGAGCCCTGGGTGCTGCTCGGCCTGCTGCTGCGCCGGCGGCTGCGCCGGCAGACCTAGCGCCGCAGCCTTAGCACCGACGGACTCAGCGCCGGCAGACCTGGCGCCGGCAACGGCAACGGTCAGAACTTCTGGTCCTCCAGCGGACCGAAGCCCTTGCCGCGAAGCCCGGTGGAAAAGGCGCGGAACCAGTCGGCGAGGCCGCGGACGTCGCCGCTGCGCAGGAAGTAGCCGAGGTAGCCGCCCACGTCAGCAATGAAGGACTTGACCCGGAAATGGCGGCGGATCATGTACCCGCGGTTCCGGTAGTAGAAGTAGCGCTTGAAGGCGGAATCCGGAACGATCACGTGCCACCGCGCGCCGAAGACGTGCTTGGTTTCGGAAAACGCGTGCGGGTGGGTGATGGCGGCGGTGGCGACCGTGCCGAAGCGGATCCCGGCCTTCCTGAGCCGCAGCGTGAAGTCCACCTMGTCGCCGCGGATGAACAAGCGCATGTCCGGCAGGCCCACCTTGAAGAAGACATCGGAACGGATCAGGGCGCCGTTGAAGAAGTGCCCGTCGCCGGGCAGGAAGCCGACCTTTTCCACRTCCGCGCGCTCGTGCGTGACCTTGCCGTTGAGGCGGAAGAAGAAGGACAACTGGTCCGGGTGTCCGGGGGCCAGCACGAGMGGGACCACGGCGTCCAGGCCGCGGGCCTGGGCTTCGCGGAGCAGCGTGGCGAGGCATTCCGGGTCGGCGGGCTCGGCGTCGTCGTCCATCATCCAGATCCAGTCAGCTCCGCTGGCCACGGCCTTGAGGATGGCCAGCGAAAAACCGCCGGCGCCGCCGAGGTTGGCCTCGGACCKGACGTAGTCCACGTTGGCGTGCCGGTCGGCGACATCCTTCGAGGGCATGGTGCCGCTGTCGACGAGGCAAATGGAGCGCACCGCAGCGGTCTGGTTGTTGATGGCATCCAGCAGGACTGCCAGCTCCCTGGGACGGTCAAACGTCACGGCAGCGACTGCAACCGAGGGGGTCATCGCGGGGTCCTTTCAGCACGACCGTCAGTGGTTTTCCCGCCGGCGGAGGGCCGTGTGACGCGAAGACAGGTGGCCGTTGGCATTAGTATCTTGACTAGAGTCCACTGTAATACAGCCCTGTCAGGCACTACGCACTGCCTSCCCTGCGCACGGCGACGGAGAAGTTTCATTTTTCGAACGACAGTTCCACGGCAATTGAATCCACCCCATATCCGCAGCTCACCGATGCCTCCGGTGCTGCGGAGCATGCCGCMGTGTCATGCCTTCGCCTGTGATTGTGCCGATGGCTCAGGACTGGTGGTCTTCCCGTKATCATGTATCTGCTCATGATGCTGACGGCAGCGATCGTGAGCTACGCGGCCACATGGGGTGCCCGGMTTGTGGGCAACAAACTGGAACTGTATTCACCGATCCGCAGCCGCGACATGCACTCCAGGCCGATTTCGAGGCTCGGCGGCCTCGGCATCTTCGCAGGAGTCCTGGTGGCCCTGGTCACGGCGAGCACATCGTTCTTCGTCCAGGACATTTTCCGCAACAACACCGCGCCCTGGGGGATCCTCGCCGGGGCCACCGTGATCGTGCTGGTCGGCGTCGCGGACGATCTGCTGGATCTGCGATGGTGGGTCAAACTGATCGGCCAAGGCGCCGCGGCGCTGGTCGTGGCCATCTGGGGAGTCCGGATGACGATCATCCCGTTCATCCCGGAACCGTTCGTGATTCAGAACGAGGCCCTGAGCATCGTCCTGACGGCCGGGCTGATCGTGACCACCATGAACGCGTTCAACTTCATCGACGGACTGGACGGCCTCGCCGCAGGAGTGGCGATCATCGGGGGAGCGGCCTTCTTCCTCACGKCCTACTGGGTCCACCGGACCGCCGTCCTGCTGGACCGCTCGGACCTGGCCACCCTCCTGACGGCCATTGTGGTGGGCAGCTGCGTCRGTTTCCTGCCGCACAACTGGTTTCCCTCGAAGATCTTCATGGGTGATTCCGGGGCCATGCTGATCGGCCTGCTCATGGCATCGGCCGGCGTCGTGTCCACCGGTCAGATCAGCTCCGGGCTCTACGACCGGGCCAACGGCATTCCCACCATCATCCCGATCCTCCTGCCGTTCGCCGTGCTGTTCCTGCCGCTCCTGGACCTGTGCCTGGCTGTCGTGCGGCGGACCGCGCTGGKCCGCTCGCCGTGGTCGGCGGACCGCGGCCACCTGCACCACAAACTCCTCGACATCGGCTACTCGCACCGCAGCGCCGTGGTGCTGATGTACTTGTGGACCAGCATCCTGGCCTTCGGCGGCCTCGCGTTCGCGATCTTCCCGTGGCACATAGTCCTGGCCGTCGATCTGGCGGCCGCCGCAATCATGGCCGTGGTGACCGCCTGGCCGTACCTGCGGCAGCGCGGGCCGGGGCAGATCGCCGGCACGCCGGAGTAGCATGCTCCGGCGCTTTTCCGAATAATTTCTATCTAATGTAGAATTCAGGGGCGGCACTTCGCCGCCCACCAAGACCTTCACCACGCACKCGACGATTGGGATCTGATGACCTCCAACGCCGAACCGGGACCCGCTCCCGGCAACGGACCCGTTGGTGTCTCCGGCCCCACAAAATCCCTGTGGCTGAGACTGCTGGCCATGAGTTCGGCCGTMTCTGCCGTCGCCCTGATGCTGACCGGCGTGACCGCCTTCTTCGTCAACGGCGCCGTGGGATTCTGGTCCTCCCTGTTCGGGGGAGCCCTGGTGATGGCATTCTTTGCCATCAGCCTCKCGGTCGGCCACTTCGTCGGCCGCAACAACCCCTCCGKAGCTATCGGAYTRTTCGTCGCGACGTATTTCGTCAAGGTCGTCGGCTTTGCCGTGGTCCTCTTCGTTATCGGAGCCCCCGCCTGGCTGCACGGCCGCTGGTTCCTKATCGGCGCCGTCGTGACCGTGGTGTTCTGGCAGGCGGCCGAGATTTACGGTTTCAGCAAGGCCAGGCTCCAGATTTACAACGATCCAGAACCCCGGAATGGCGGCACGGATGTTTAGCCGCAAAACGGGTCGAAGGCCAGTTACCGGACCGATCAATAAGGTCGCCAAAACACCCAAAACCACGGCCGGTGCCCCCGGTGTATCCACGGACGGCAGCGACGGCGGATACAACGCCGGGATCGCCGTCTTTAGCTACATTGTTGGCGGAATCATCGTCTGGAGTTTGATAGGGTGGGGACTGGATAATCTGTGGGGAACCCGCTGGATTGTGCTCGCAGGCGCTCTGCTTGGAGCTGCGGGAGGGTTCTATCTTTCTCATATGCACGGCCTCACCAGTAACAGAACTTCAGCTGATGACGGCAATGCTGCACGTGGCCCGTCCCAGGACGAGGAACAGTAATGCCAAATAATTTTACAGGGGGAGAGGCGGGCAGCAATGTCGCCGGTCCCCGCCCAACGCCCAATGATGGACACTGCAGAGAGGAAACGCGTTGATCGCGCTTGCGCTCCCGGCCCAAGATTCTGGAACCTTCACGCCTCCTGGAATTGAAGAACTTCACCTGCCGKCTATCATCCCGTGGGGTGCAGCCGAAGGATTTTCCAAGCAGATGCTGCTGGTAATCCTGTCGGTTGTCATTATCGCTACATTCTTTGTGATCGCTGCGCGGAAGCAGCAGCTCGTTCCCGGCAAGTTGCAGTTCGCAGGCGAGGCCGCCTACAGCTTCGTCCGCAACGGCATCGCCAAGGACATCATCGGCGGCCGGGACTTCATGAAGTACGTCCCGCTGCTGTTCAGMCTGTTCTTCTTCATCMTGGTGAACAACATCTACGGTGCAATCCCGCTGATCCAGCTTCCGACCTTCTCGCACGTCGGCGGCGCCTACGTGATGGCAGCGATCGTCTACGTCACCTGGATCGCGATCGGCATCAAGAAGAACGGCCTGAAGTACTTCAAGCTGGCGACGGTTCCTTCCGGTGTCCCGTTCTACATCCTCCCGATCGTCGTCCCGATCGAGATCATCTCCAACTTCCTGGTCCGCCCGGTCACGCACAGCCTCCGTCTGTTCGCCACCATGCTGGCCGGCCACTTGATCGTGATGATCTCCGGTGCGGGCATTGAATTCCTCGTGATGCAGGAAAATGTTCTCCTCAAGGGCGCGTCCGCACTCGTCCTTGCAGGCGCCATCGCCATGTACATGCTCGAAGCACTGATCATGGTGCTGCAGGCCTACGTCTTCACGCTGCTGACCGCGATCTACATCGAAGGCGCGCTGCACGCCGACAGCCACTAGGCAAAGAGCCGCACGGCAAACGCCGAAAGGCACAGCGCCAGCGGCACACTGCCAAAGGCACAAAAAGACTTCCCCTCACGGGGATGAAGCAACCCAAACAACCTGCCACATGGGTGGCATCTTGAAAGGAAGAAAAATGGAAGGCTCCATCAACGGCTCCCTCAACCTCATCGGCTACGGCCTCTMCGCCATCGGCGGTGGTATCKGTGTGGGTCTCGTGTTCGCCGCCTACATCAACGGTGTGGCACGTCAGCCGGAAGCCCAGCGCGTCCTGCAGCCGATCGCATTCCTCGGCCTCGCGCTGACTGAAGCCCTCGCCATCCTTGGCCTGGTCTTCGCGTTCGTTCTCAAGTAAACAGAACAAACCGAACATCCAGAACCGAGTAGATAAGGACKGGTGAAATATGCATCAAGCGATCATCTCAGCCGMCACCGAAGGCGGTACGAACCCCCTCGTTCCCAATCCTTGGGAGATGCTTGTCGTCTTCGCCGGCTTTGCTGTCCTCATGTACATCGTGGTCAAGTACGTTGTCCCGATGTTCGAGAAGACCTTTGCAGAGCGGGCTGAGGCCATCGAGGGTGGCATCGCCAAGGCCGAAAAGGCCCAGGCCGAGGCCTCCGCAGCACTCGAAGAGTACAAGCAGCAGCTCACGGATGCCCGCACCGAAGCCAACCGCATCCGTGAGGAAGCACGCGCCGAAGGTGCCCAGATCCTGGCCGAGCTGAAGGAGAAGGCGGCTGCCGAGTCTGCCCGCATCACCGCACAGGCTCACACGCAGATCGAATCCGAGCGCCAGGCGGCCGTTGTGTCCCTCCGCGCGGAGGTCGGCACGCTGGCCACGACGCTGGCGAGCCGCATCGTCGGCGAGGCCCTGAGCGACGACGCACGGTCGGCCCGAGTGGTGGACCGCTTCCTGGCAGATCTGGAGAACCAGAACGCGGGTGTAGCTAAGTAATGGCAGGTGTATCGAGCGAATCGCTGGCCGCTGCGCTGGCGGCCCTGGAAGCCAAGCTTCCCTCCGCGTCGCTGCAGTTGGCAGAAGAACTCTTCGGCATCCTGGGTACGGTGGACAGCTCGGCTGGCTTGCGCCGCGCCCTGACTGACMCGTCCCGCAGCGGTGACGAAAAGTCGGCGCTGGTCAAGCAGCTCTTCGGCGGGAAAGTTTCCGCCGACGCTGTTGAGATCGCGGGCGGACTGGCCAGCTCCCGCTGGGCATCGGCACGGGATATCGGCGATGCACTCGAGACTCTTGCCGCTTCGGTGGTCATCGCTGTTGCCGAGAACAAGTCGGCAGTCTCTGCCTCCGGACTCACCGGACTGGAATCGCTGGAGAACGATCTGTTCGCCTTCAACCATTCCGTCGAGTCCAGCCACGAGGTCCAGCGCGCTCTGTCCGAGCCGCAGGCCAGCCCGGCCGCCAAGGTGACCCTCGCCGAGAAGCTCGTACCTGGTGCGAGCAAGGAAGCGAAGGTCCTGATCGGACAGGCTGTCACGGCTCCGCGTGGTCTCAAGGTCACCAGGCTCGTTGGCCGCTTCGCCGAGCTTGCCGCCAAGCGCCAGCAGCGCTGGATTGCAACGGTCAGCGTCACCCGTCCGCTGACGGAGACGCAGACCAGCCGCCTGCAGGTGGGCCTGAACGCCCTCTACGGGCGCGAGCTCAAGATCAACATGAACGTTGACCCGGCACTCATCGGCGGGATCCGGATCCAGGTGGGGGATGAAGTGGTTGACGCTTCCGTCCTCGGCCGATTGGGTGAACTCCAGCGTCAGCTTGCTTAGCTAGCCGGACAAGCACAACCTAACGACAAGAAACCCCGGTCATCGTGAGCAACGATGATCACGAAAACAGGAGAGCAGGGACTGCAGATGGCCGAATTGACCATCAACGCCGACGACGTCCGTATTGCGTTGAACGAGTTCGCGGCGTCCTACGAACCCGGAAACGCAGAGCGCGTAGAGGTCGGCCGTGTAACAACCGCAGGTGACGGCATCGCCCGTGTTGAGGGCCTTCCCTCGGTCATGGCGAACGAGCTGCTTCGCTTCGAAGACGGCACCCTGGGCCTGGCCCAGAACCTCGACGTCCGCGAGATCGGCGTCATCGTCCTCGGTGACTTCACCGGAATCGAAGAAGGCCAGGAAGTGCACCGCACCGGACAGGTTCTGTCTGTGCCGGTCGGCGACGCCTTCCTCGGCCGCGTGGTTGACCCGCTGGGCCAGCCCATCGATGACCTCGGCGAGATCAAGGCCGAGACCACCCGTGCCCTGGAACTCCAKGCGCCCGGCGTGACCCAGCGTAAGTCGGTTCACGAGCCGATGCAGACCGGCCTGAAGGCCATCGACGCGATGATCCCGATTGGCCGCGGCCAGCGTCAGCTCATCATCGGTGACCGCCAGACCGGCAAGTCGGCGATCGCGATCGACACGATCATCAACCAGAAGGCCAACTGGGCTTCCGGCGATGTCACCAAGCAGGTCCGCTGCATCTACGTCGCCATCGGTCAGAAGGCGTCCACGATCGCGGCCGTCCGTCAGACCCTTGAGGACAACGGCGCCCTGGAATACACCACGATTGTGGCTTCCCCCGCGTCCGACCCGGCAGGCTTCAAGTACCTGGCACCGTACGCCGGCTCGGCGATCGGCCAGCACTGGATGTACGGCGGCAAGCACGTCCTCATCGTGTTCGATGACCTGTCCAAGCAGGCCGAGGCCTACCGTGCAGTGTCACTGCTGCTGCGCCGCCCGCCGGGACGCGAAGCCTACCCGGGCGACGTCTTCTACTTGCACTCCCGTCTGCTGGAGCGTTGTGCCAAGCTCTCCGACGAGCTCGGTGCAGGCTCGATGACCGGCCTGCCGCTGATCGAGACCAAGGCGAACGACGTTTCCGCCTACATCCCGACCAACGTGATCTCCATCACCGATGGCCAGATCTTCCTGCAGTCCGACCTCTTCAACGCCAACCAGCGTCCCGCTGTCGACGTCGGTGTGTCCGTCTCCCGCGTCGGTGGCGCCGCCCAGGTCAAGTCCATGAAGAAGGTCTCMGGTACCTTGAAGCTGGAACTGGCCCAGTACCGCGACATGCAGGCCTTCGCCATGTTTGCCTCGGACCTCGACGCAGCATCGCGCCAGCAGCTKACCCGCGGTGCACGCCTGATGGAACTGCTCAAGCAGGGCCAGTACTCGCCGTTCCCGGTCGAGAACCAGGTCGTCTCCATCTGGGCCGGCACCAACGGCTACCTCGACGACGTTCCGGTTGAAGACATCAACCGCTTCGAGACCGAGTTCCTGGAGCACCTCAAGCACAAGTCCTCCATCCTGACGACGCTGGCTCAGACCAACGTCATGGACGATGACACCGCAGAAGCACTGAAGACCGCGATCGTGGACTTCAAGAAGGGCTTCTTCGGCGAGGGAGACAACCTCCTGGTCGGCGCGGGGCACGAGGAGCACGCCCCCATCGGCGAGGATCAGGTCGACCAGGAAAAAATCGTCAAGCAGAAGCGCTAGTTTCGCTGGCAGGGACTGCCGGGACCCGCACGGGTTCCGGCAGTCCCGGCCATCGGGATCTTAGGAAAGGATAAGTATKGGAGCCCAGATCCGGGTCTACCGCCAKAAGATCAGCTCGACGACGTCGATGCGCAAGATCTTCAAGGCGATKGAACTGATCGCTACCTCGCGCATCGGCAAGGCCCGCGCACGCGTAGCAGCTTCACTGCCTTACGCAAACGCGATCACGCGTGCCGTTTCTGCTGTCGCAAGCCAGAGCGAAATCGACCACCCGCTGGTCACCGAGCCGGCGCAGATCCGCCGGGCCGCCGTCCTGGTTATCACCTCGGACCGTGGCCTCGCAGGATCGTACTCGGCGAGCGTCCTCAAGCAGGCCGAAGGCCTCAACGAGCTGCTCCACGAGGAAGGCAAGGAAGTCAAGACATTCCTGGTCGGCCGCAAGGGGCAGGCGTACTTCGACTTCCGGAACCGTCCGTACCACCGCGTATGGACCGGCAACACGGATGCACCGGAGTTCGCGACCGCTCGGGAAGTCAGCGAAGCA
The DNA here is from genome assembly GCF_056394205.1 of Arthrobacter sp. 10T413_2. NCBI lineage: Bacteria > Bacillati > Actinomycetota > Actinomycetes > Micrococcales > Micrococcaceae > Arthrobacter > Arthrobacter sp. 10T413_2. The sequence continues at coordinate 11,972 of NZ_JBFTHK010000063.1, forward strand.
CTGCTGGCTGACTTCGCCGCCGCCTACGAAGAGGGCGGCGTCGACGAAATCCACGTCGTCTACACCCGCTTCAAGTCGATGGTGACCCAGGAGCCGACGGTCGTCCGTCTGCTGCCGCTCGAAGTTGTCGAAGAGACGGCCGCGTCCGAATCGGACCTGCTGCCCCTCTACGAGTTCGAGCCGGAAACGGAGCAGGTTCTCGATGCCCTGCTGCCGCGCTACATCGAATCACGTATCTTCGCCGCCATGTTGCAGGCAGCAGCTTCCGAGCTCGCAGCCCGCCAGCGGGCGATGAAGTCCGCCGGCGACAATGCGACGGACCTCATCAAGAAGTACACGCGTCTGCGCAACACTGCCCGCCAGGCTGAAATTACGCAGGAGCTTTCCGAAATCGTGGCCGGTGCCGACGCGTTGAACGCGTCCTAGCCAGTCCGGGTCCGGATCCAGCTGTACCTGCACCAAGAGATAAACTTAACCCCACGCCATCTACTGAGTGAAGTGAGAGAGATKACTGCCACTGCTACCGAACACGTAGCCGCAACGTCCGGTGCTACCGGCCGTATTGCACGTGTTATTGGCCCGGTTGTCGACGTCGAATTCCCGGCTGACGCAATCCCCTCGATTTACCACGCACTCACCACCGAGATCACTCTCAACGGTGAGACCAAGACCATCACCTTTGAGGTTGCCCTGCACCTGGGCGACAACCTCATCCGTGCCATCTCCCTCCAGGCCACCGACGGACTTGTCCGCGGTACCAGCGTGGTGGACACCGGTGCCCCGATCTCCGTGCCCGTGGGCGACGGCGTCAAGGGACACATCTTCAACGTGCTGGGCCAGCCCCTCGACGTTGCCKAGTCCGAACTCCAGATCACCGAACGCTGGCCGATCCACCGCAAGGCTCCCGCCTTCGCGACCCTGGAAGGCTCCACGGAGATGCTGGAAACCGGCATCAAGGTGATCGACCTCCTCACCCCGTACATCAAGGGTGGCAAGATCGGTCTGTTCGGTGGTGCCGGCGTCGGCAAGACCGTGCTGATCCAGGAAATGATCAMCCGTGTTGCCCGCAACTTCGGTGGCACCTCGGTGTTCGCCGGTGTCGGCGAGCGTACCCGTGAAGGTAACGACCTCTGGGTTGAAATGGAAGAGGCAGGCGTCCTCAAGGACACCGCCCTTGTATTCGGCCAGATGGACGAGCCGCCGGGAACGCGTCTGCGCGTGGCACTGTCCGCCCTGACCATGGCGGAGTACTTCCGCGATGTGCAGAACCAGGACGTGCTGCTCTTCATCGACAACATCTTCCGCTTCACCCAGGCAGGTTCCGAGGTTTCCACCCTCCTCGGCCRCATGCCTTCCGCCGTGGGCTACCAGCCCAACCTGGCTGACGAGATGGGTCTCCTCCAGGAGCGCATCACGTCCACCAAGGGCCACTCCATCACCTCAATGCAGGCCATCTACGTTCCCGCGGATGACTACACCGACCCGGCTCCGGCCACGACCTTCGCACACCTCGACGCGACCACGGAACTTTCCCGTGAAATCGCTTCCCGTGGTCTGTACCCGGCCGTTGACCCGCTGACGTCGACCTCCCGCATCCTGGATCCGCAGTACATCGGCCACGATCACTACAACACGGCCGTCCGCGTCAAGCAGATCCTGCAGAAGAACAAGGAACTTCAGGACATCATCGCCATCCTCGGCGTTGACGAACTCTCTGAAGAAGACAAGATCGTCGTGTCGCGTGCACGCCGCATCCAGCAGTTCCTCTCGCAGAACACCTACACCGCCAAGCAGTTCACCGGCGTCGAAGGCTCCACCGTGTCCATCAAGGACACCGTTGAAGGCTTCACCGCGATCTGCGACGGCGACCTCGACCACGTAGCAGAGCAGGCGTTCTTCAACGTCKGCGGCCTGGACGACGTCGAGCGCCAGTGGGCCAAKATCCAGGAACAGACCAAGTAATATGGCTGAGCTTGAGGTTGAGATTGTCGCAGCGGACCACTTCGTGTGGTCCGGAGCGGCCAAGATGGTCAAGGCCCGCACCAGCGATGGTGAAATCGGAATCCTGCCCGGCCACTCGCCCCTGCTGGCGATTCTGGCCGAAKGTGAGCTGGCAATCGAGCCGGTGTCCGGGGACCGCATCTCTGTAGTTGTTGACGGCGGGTTCTTCTCCGTCGACAACAACAGGGTGGTCATTGTTGCTGACAACGCCCAAATGGGCGAAGCGGCTACTGCGGGGATCCGCTAGCACGACCTTGATGAACGATATTGGTTTGCCGTTCATCGTCCTGGCAACTGCGTTTGCGTTGCTGGTCTTTGCACTGTGTCTTTCGGGGGTGCGCCGCTTCAATCTGCGGCGTGCCCTCGGCACGGTGGACGCCTCCATCTGCACGGCTGGAAAAAGCTGGCAGATGGGGGTTTGTMGTTATCAGGACAACGAGCTCGAGTGGTTCCGGCTGGTCTCACTGAGTGTCCGTCCCAAGCACACTTTCCGGCGCAGCTCCCTGGAGCTGCTGGGCCGGCGCAAGCCCACCGAATCAGAGCTCCTCAAGGTCCAGCCTGACGCCGTGATCGTGGAGCTCCGCTACGAAGGCCAGGAGGTCCTTCTTGCGATGCGGTTCGACGCCTACACGGGATTGTCTTCCTGGCTTGAGGCCGGACCGGTCATCGGCGTCGGCACCTGGCGCTAGCGCCCGTGGACGCATCATGGCTGGGCGTCTGGAAGCAGGGCGTCCGCCGGACGCTGGCGCATTTCCGGGCTGTACCGTTCACTCTGACAGTCCTCACGGCCTTCCTGGCCATCGGGGCGCTCACGGGCAGCTTCTTGTCAGGGCCGCCGCACGCGTTGCTGCCCATTGCGTCCGTCAGCGCCCCGGGCCTGAAGGCAGGGCACTGGTGGTCGCTGTTCACGTCCCTGTTCTTCGCCACCAATCTGCTGGCCTATCTCGCCGCGTCCCTCATGATCCTGCTGCTGCTGGGCCTCGCCGAGAGGCATCTGGGCACGCTCCGGACGGCCGTGTTCTTCTTCGTCGGCCAGTTCGCGGCGGTGACCCTGTTCCTGCTGATCACGCAGCTTGCCCGGTACCTCGGCGACGGCTGGCTGGGCCTCATGGTCAGCGCCCGGCTGATCGGCCCCTACGCGGCCGTCCTCGCCGTCGTCCTGGCGGCCAGCGCGCTTCTGCCGACGCTATGGCAACGGCGCCTKCGGACCGCCGTCGTGTCCGTCTCCCTGCTGCTGGTGCTTTATGTGGGCCATGCGGAGACCGTGGTGGGGCTCTGCGGGGCACTCGCCGGCCTGGCCGCGSGCTGGTGGATCCAGGGCGACCGGGGCACCCTGCACCGCCACCGTTCAACGGGACGGGAAACGCGGAACCTGCTGGCCCTCACGGTKACCATCTTCGCGGTGGGGCCGATCCTCACGGCCGTTGTCAGCAGCCCCACCGGGCCCCTCGCCCTGTTGCGCGACGTCGTGCTGAATCCGTTACCCACGCTGAGCCAGCTGGAAGAAAACTGCGGCGGTACCGTTGACGTCAACTGCCTGGAGGCCGGCCGCGCCGGTTTCGCCGGTCCGCTGGGCCTCGCGCTGGCGGTCGTCCCGGTGGTCCTCCTGCTGATCTGCGCGGACGGCATGCGGCAGGGCCGCCGGCTTGCCCTGCGGATCGCCATCATTGTCMAGCTGGGGGTGACGGCCCTGGCCGCCGTGTACCTCGCCCTGTTCGCCCRCATTCCGCACTATCCCAACCGGTCCCGCCCGGCGGTGATGGGTTCAGGCTTCGTCCATGTCCTCCCGCTCGTGGGCGTGCCGCTGCTGGTCGTGGTGCTGCTCTGGTTCAACCGGCGRCAATTCAGGGTGGAGACGGCTCCGCAGGCCCGGCGGACCCTRGGCCTGGTGGTCGGCGGCACCTGGCTGGCGCTCACCGGCGCCTACACGGGGGCGTGGCTGGCGGCCGGCGGGATGGACCGCGACGGCGGACCGCTGGGCTTGGTGGCGGAACTGGCCCGGCAGTACCTGCCGCTGCCCATTCCCGGCACCTACAGCCGCCTGTTCCAGAACCGCAACGCCGTCGAGGCCTTCTTGTTCGCCTATGCCGGCATCATCTTCTGGGGCGTCGCCCTCGCCGCGGTCTGGCTGGTCCTGCGGCGGCGGCTTCACGGTACCGGGATGAACGGTACCGACGTCGGCTCCGGRGACCGGGACACGGCCCGTGAGCTCATCCGCCAGGGCGGCGACTCGCTGTCCTGGATGGCGCTCTGGGAACCGAACAAATACTGGTTCACGCCGGACCGTCGCGGCGGGATCGCCTACCAGCAGCACGGCAACATTGCCCTGACGCTGGCCGGACCGTTCGGACCCGCGGCGCTCCATCAGGAGACCGCGGCCGGCTTCATGCGTTACTGCGCCGAGAACGCCCTGATCCCGTGCTTCTACTCCTGCACCGACGGACTMTGGCCGATGCTCAGTGCCCGGGGCTTCCGCAGGGTGGCCGTGGCCCAGGAAACCAGGCTTGCGGTGCGCGAACTCGAGTTCAAGGGCAAGCAATGGCAGAACGTCCGCACAGCCCTGAACCGTGCCGCGAAGACCGGCGTCCGCGCCGTCTGGGGCCGCTACAGCGGGTTTCCGGCCCCGCTGCGCGCCCAGCTCAGCGAGGTCTCCGAAGAATGGGCGGCTCAAAAGCACGTCCCCGAAATGGGTTTTACGCTCGGCAGCATGGACGAGCTCGACGACGACGAGGTGCTCTGCTGTCTGGCTGTGGACGCCGCGGGACGGGTGCACGGCGTCACGAGCTGGCTGCCGGTGTTCGAGGACGGGCGGATCGTGAGCTGGACCCTGGACTTCATGCGCCGGCGCGGGGACGCTTTTCCCGGCGTCATGGAGTTCCTCATCKCCTCCGCCGTCCAGGAGCTCAAGCGCACCGTGGAGGTCATCTCCCTGTCCGGCTCACCGCTGGCCAAGGACCGCTCCGGAGATGATGCGGCGGAGCGCGAAGGCGACGACGGTGGCGGTGCCGTGGGTGGCGTTGGCGGCGGCGGACGCGGCGGCCCGGGGGGAGGAAACGCGAGGGACGGCGACATGGGGCCGGGGGACGGCGGACACGGCGACGCGGGACCCGAGGGCCTGGCCGGAATCCTCGACGTCRTGGGCCGGGCCCTGGAGCCGGTCTACGGCTTCCGCTCGCTGGCAACCTTCAAGTCGCGCTTCAAACCGGACTACCGCACGCTGTACCTGTACTACCAGGATCCGCTGCAGCTGCCCGCGATGGGCCGGGCCCTGAGCCGGGCGTACCTTCCCGGGTTGTCCGTCCGGCAGAGCGCACGCCTGCTGCGGACCCTGGTGCGGTAGTTGCCGCGTTGTGTGTCCCCGACCGCAGAACTCGGACTAGTGTCTGAGCTAGATTGGCCTGCCGCGGCTCGGACCCGGGTTTTCGGCAGTGCCGGATTAGCAGTGCCGGATTAGCAGTGCCGAATTAGTAGTGCCRAATTGACGAGGATKAGGTATTTACATGGCCGAGGAAGTTGATGTCGTAGTTATCGGGATGGGCCCGGGCGGTGAGGCCGCCGCCGGGGAACTGGCAGAAGCGGGCCTCTCGGTGGTGGGAATTGAAGGACGCCTGGTCGGCKGGGAATGCCCCTACTACGGCTGCATTCCGAGCAAGATGATGATCCGGGCCGGTAACTCCCTGGCAGAGGGGCGAAGGGTCCGCGGCCTCGCCGGGGAGACAGACGTCCGCCCCGATTGGGTKCCGGTGGCKGATCGGATCCGTTCCGAGGCGACCGATGACTGGGACGACRCTGTCGCCGTCGACCGCTTCACCGGCAAAGGCGGCCGCTTTGTCCGCGGCCGGGGCCGAATCGTCGGGCCGCGGAACGTCAGTGCGGCCGGCCAGGAGTTCGCCGCCCGCCGTGCCATTGTGGTCAATACCGGTACGGAACCGATGATTCCGCCGATCCCGGGGCTGGCCGACGTGCCCTACTGGACAAACCGGGAGGCAATCGCCGCCACCGAGATCCCGGAATCCCTCATTGTTATCGGGGGAGGAGCCATCGGCGCGGAACTGGCGCAGGCATTCGCGCGATTCGGCAGCCGGGTCACCGTTCTGGAAGCGGCACCGGGCCTGCTGCCCCCGGAAGAGCCGGAGGCCGGCAAGCTCCTCGGGGGCGTGCTCCGAGAGGAGGGCATCGACGTCCATGTCGGGGCACGGATAGGAAACGTCCGGCACTCTGCCGGCACGTTCACGGTAGACCTCGGCGGTTCCACCCTCAGCGCCGGCAGGCTTCTGGTCGCAACGGGCCGCACCACCGGCCTCGAATCCCTCGGCGTGGCTGCACTGGGCCTGGACCCGGCTGGCCGGTTCCTTGACCCCGATGAGCACATGCTGATTGCCGACGGCGTCTACGCCATCGGGGACATCACGGGCAAGGGCGCCTTTACGCATATGTCCATGTACCAGGCAGCCATCGCCACGGCGCATATCCTTGGCCGCGACCCGGCCCCGGCCGAATACCACGCGGTTCCGCGGGTGACCTTCACCGACCCCGAGATCGGTTCCGTGGGCATCACCGAGGCCCAGGCGCGGGGGAAGGGCCTGAGCGTGCGTGTCGGTTTCACGGATCTTTCCACATCCGCCCGCGGCTGGATCCACAAGTCCGGCAACCAGGGCTTCATCAAGGTCATCGAAGACTCCGACCGCGGCGTACTGGTCGGTGCGACGTCCGCGGGCCCTGCCGGAGGCGAGGTATTATCGGCCCTGACACTGGCCGTCCACGCCGGGATTCCGGTCAGCACGCTGCGGCGGATGATCTACGCCTATCCAACATTCCACCGCGCCATTGATGACGCGTTGGGCCGTCTTAAGTGAACCCGGCGGCGTGTACCGATGACCGGTGAACCCATTGTCAGTCAGCCCATTGCCAACTACGGGATGCTCTCTGATTGCCGCTCCGCCGCGCTTGTGAGCGCCGCGGGTTCCGTGGACTGGTTGTGTTTTCCGCGCTTTGACAGTCCGTCGGTGTTTGGCCGGATCCTGGGCGAGGACGCGGGATTCTGGTCGATCCGGCCGGCGGACGAGCACTCCTCGACCCGGCGCTACCTCGGGCCCACGATGGTGCTTGAGACGGTCCACACCACGGCCGGCGGGGCCGTGACGGTCACCGATGCCTTGGTACTGGGGGACGGGAACCGGGGCCACGAGCTCGGCGCGGGCGCGCCCGGAACGTTGTTGCGGCAGGTGGCCTGCCTCGACGGCGAAGTCGCGATGGAGGTAATTTTCGCACCGCGGCCGGAATACGGGCTGGTCCGGCCACTCCTTGAGGCAACGGCCGGCGGCGTCTTCGTCCACGGCGGAGCCGACGTCCTGGCCTTCTCCACCCCGGTCCCCTTCGACCTGGATGCTGGCGAAGCGATGGCGAAGCCGGTTCTGCGCGCAGGAGATGTCCTGGGATTCGCGCTTCACCACKAGAACGCCGGGCCGGTACCGCCGGCGTTCTGGAGCCAKGGGGACATCGCGCGCCGGATTGAGGACACGCTGGAGGGCTGGGGCAGCTGGTCACAGATGCACCAGAGGTACGAGGGGCCGTGGCAGGACCTGGTCGCTTCCAGCGGCAGGGTCCTGCAGGCACTGACGTTCTATCCGACCGGCGCGATTGTCGCCGCCCCGACCACGTCCCTGCCCGAGGTCGCCGGCGGCACCCGGAACTGGGATTACCGGTACACCTGGATCCGGGATGCCAGCATGACCCTTCAGGCACTGTGGGTGGCCGCCTGCCCGGACGAGGCCGGAAGGTTCTTCCAGTTCCTCGCGGAGGCTGCCGCCGATCGGCTGACCGGCGGCGACGAGCTGCAGATCATGTACGGTATCGGCGGGGAACGCGACCTGTCCGAACGCGAACTCGCCCACCTTCCCGGCTGGMGCGACAGCRCCCCGGTGCGGGTGGGCAACGGCGCATGGAGCCAGCGCCAGCTCGACGTCTATGGCGAACTCCTCGACGCCGCCGCCACACTCCCGGACTATCTCAACRACATGGCCCCCGGGACGCGGCAGTTCCTTGCCGACGCAGCCGATGCTGCCGCATCCCGCTGGCAGTCAAGGGACCAGGGGATCTGGGAAGTCCGGGGCGCTCCCCGGCACTACCTGCATTCCAAACTGATGTGCTGGGTGGCCGTGGACCGGGCCATCGCCCTCGCCAACGTCCTGGATGCCGAAGACAGGGTTCCACACTGGAATCAAACCCGGCAGCAGCTCGCCGATTCGATCCGCAGGAACGGCTGGAACGAGACCGCCGGCGCCTATACCCAGGCCTACGGTTCCGAAGATCTGGACGCGTCCGCGCTGATGCTCTCCATCGTCGGCTTTGTCCCCGCCGATGATCCCCGCATGCTGGCAACGATCGATGCCATCGAGAACCGGCTCACCGACAGCCGGGGCCTGGTATACCGGTATCAGGCCGGCGACGGGCTCTCCGGGGAAGAGGGAACGTTCCTGCTGTGCACGTTCTGGCTGGCCCATGCGCTGGCACTGGCCGGACAGACCCGCCGCGCCCGCACCGTCTTCGAACGGGCTGCAGGATTCGCCACCGATCTGGGCCTGCTGGCCGAAKAGGTCGCGCCGGACAGCAACGAGCTGCTCGGAAACTTCCCGCAGGCCTTCAGCCATATCGGCCTCGTCAACGCCGCCTGGGCAATCCGTGCCGCCGAGGACAAGGACCGGCCACCTGCCGCCGTCGACGGCRACGACGCCCTGTGACTGGTCCCTGACGGGTCCGCTTTCGGGAATCCGGCGCCGGGCGGTCCTTCGGCCGAAATGATCTGCAGCTGCGTCTAAAAGCAGCGGGACGGAAAAACCACGACGCCCAACAAAGCAGGGCGCCTAACAAAGCAGGGCGCCTAACAATGCAATAAATGATCCCCGGCACTAATGCCGGGGATCATTTATTGCGGGAATTGCCGCAGCAGTTCCGTGCGGGAGACTAGACCAGCGTCACGCCGGTAGCCTGGGGRCCCTTGGCGCCCTGGCCGATCTCGAACTGAACGCGCTGGTTCTCGTCGAGGGTCTTGAAGCCGCCGGTCTGGATCTCGGAGTAGTGAACGAAGACATCGCCATCGGAGTCATCCGGGGTGATGAAGCCGAAGCCCTTTTCTGCGTTGAACCACTTGACGGTTCCCTGTGCCATTTGTTTCTMCTCATTGTGGATCTTGAATAAGTCCGGCGCACTTCACACCGGCCTTGGTCACTCTGCGAGAAGAACCTTGGCTTCGGGCCCGGATCCCGGACCGTGGCGGCAGGAGCTTCACGCTCGCAACATGTCTTGCGAGCATGAAAAAACACCTACACAAAGACTCGTATAAGAATTTCATGACACTTGCGTCAGGTCAACGGGCGCAAGCGAGAATTGCATAAATTTTGTGCAAAGAATCCCTTAACGCKAATCGGCGCCCGGAAAAGCCTGCCGCGGGGCGTACTCAGAAGAGCCGGGACTCGCTGTCGTCAACGCCGCGCATGGCGTCGTAGTCCAGGGTGACGCAGTCAATTCCGCGGTCCTTGGCGAGGACCTTGGCCTGCGGCTTGATCTGCTGGGCCGCGAAGATCCCCCGGACCGGTGCCAGTAGCGGGTCCCGATTGAGCAGTTCCAGGTAGCGGGTGAGCTGTTCGACGCCGTCGATGTCACCGCGCCGCTTGAGCTCAATGGCCACGGTGGCGCCGTCGGCGTCCCGGGCGAGGATGTCCACCGGGCCGATCGCGGTGAAGTATTCGCGGCGGATCAGGGAGAACCCGGTGCCGAGCAGTTCAATCTGCGCGGCCAGGAGCCGCTGGAGGTCCGCCTCGACGCCGTCCTTGATCAGGCCGGGATCCTGCCCCAGTTCGTGGGAGGTGTCGTGCAGCTGCTCATGAATGTTGATGATGAGCCGGTCATCGGTCTTGGCGGACTGGACCGTCCACTGCTCGACGACGCCGACCTCGACGTCGACCTCGTCCGGGGTGGAGACCCGCAGCGAGGCAGGCGGGCTCATCCAGTTCAGCGGCTTGTAGGAGCCGCCGTCGGAATGGACCAGGACCGAGCCGTCGGCCTTGACCAGCAACAGCCGGGTGKCCAGCGGGAGGTGGGCTTTGAGGCGGCMKACATAATCGACGGAGCAACGGGCTATGACTAAACGCACCCGGTCCACTCTACCGTCTGTGCAGGGGAGCAGGGAGGCAGCCGGGCTGGGGCAGAATGGAACCATGCCGCGTTCCAACCGACCCCGTCGCACAGTGTCAGGAAAGACCGTGTCAGGAAAATCAGGCTCCGGCGCCAAACACGGAGCCAGGAACGGTCCGGCGCCGGAACTTGATCTGGAGCGCGCACGCTCGGGTTTTGCCCGCCGGGAGAGCGCACCGGACGGCGAATGGATGGTCCGCTCCATCACCRCAAGCCGTGCCGAGAAGACCTACATCTGCCCCGGCTGCTCCACGGCCGTGCTKCCCGGGATCGCCCACCTGGTGGTCTGGTCCGAGGACCACCTCTTTGGCRCCGCCGCTGGTCTTGCGGAGMGCCGGCACTGGCACAGCAACTGCTGGCGGTCACGGACGTATCGGTATAGGTAACAGGTATCGATAAGCTTGTCAGCATGACTTTTGATCCGGCGTCGTACGTCTTCACCCAGCCGTCCGCGCCCACCCCCATCCGCGCTTCCACCGTCCTGCCGGCCCGCCGGGAGAACGTCGAACTCCGGACCTCGGACGGACATCGGCTGGTGGGCGAGCTGGCGGTCCCGGAATCGGGCGAGATCAAGGCAACGCTCATCACGCTGCACCCCCTGCCGACGCACGGCGGCTTCATGGACTCGCACGTCTACCGCAAGGCGTCCTACCGGCTGCCGGCCCTGGCCGGGATCGCCGTGCTGCGCTTCAACACCCGGGGCACGTCCTCGCCGCGGGGGACCAGCGGGGGCGCCTTCGAAGAAGGCATCGGCGAGCGTCTCGACGTCGAGGCCGCCGTGCAGTTCGCAGTGGACCGCGGCCTGCCGAACCGATGGCTCGTTGGCTGGTCCTTTGGTACCGAACTCGCCCTCATGTACGGCGCCACGGAGCCGGTGGCCTCGGAGATCGAGGGGGCTGTCCTGCTCTCACCCCCGCTGCACCGGGCCACGGACGTGCACCTGAAGGAGTGGGCCGAGGCCGGCAAACCGCTCAAGGTGCTGGTCCCCGAACACGACGACTACCTGCAGCCCGCGGCGGCGGCGGAGAGGTTCGCCGTCGTCCCGCAGGCCGTGGTGGTAGGCGTCGACGGCGCCAAGCACCTGTGGGTGGGGGAGAAGTACGCCGGGCGCGTGCTTAACGAAATCGTGGACGAGGTCCTCCCTGGACGCGCCGCGACCGGCAGTGCCGGAACCGGAAGCGMTGGAACCGTGCTGCMGCAGGAATGGGACGGGCCGGTGGCCACGGCGCACGCCTGAGCCGGCAACGCCGCACCTCCTAGTCAAAATAGTCAAAATCGTCAAAACCGCACCGAAAAAGGACAGCCGCACCG
>NZ_JBFTHK010000064.1:0-23393 GCF_056394205.1 Arthrobacter sp. 10T413_2
AGATCAGGGTGGTGGTGGTCTCGAGATCAGGGTGGTGGTGGTCTCGTGGCCGGCGAAGAGCAGGCTGTAGAGGACCGAGGMGATCTCGTGGTCGGAGATTTCGGCGCCTTCCTGTTGCGCCTTGACCAGGTCGGCGGTGAGGTTATCGCCGCCTTCCTCGTGGGCCACCCGGACCAAGCGCAGGCACTCCTGCCAGTACTCCACGAGGTTGTGGGCGTGCGGGATCTGTTCCTCGTCGCTGAGGTCGCCCCAGGTCATGGCGGCACGGGAATCGCTMCAGCGCTTGAAGGTGTCCACCTGGGAGACGTCGGCGCCGATCAGGGTCAGGATGGTGATGGTGGGGACGTCATAGGCGAGGTCCTTGACCATGTCGCCGCGGTGTTCCGGCCGCGCCAGCATCGTTTCGAGCAGCTCGACAACGTTCTGCCGGATGAAGGGCTCCAGGGCCTTGTAGCGGCGGGGCGTGAAGGCCTTCTGGACCACGGCGCGGATGCGGGTGTGCTCCGGCGGGCGGCGGGCGGAGAGGCCCGAGTAGGCGGTGAAGCCGCCGTCGTCCATGATCTTCTTGGCCGCGGCGCCGCGTTCACGGACGGGCGCCTGGGCGTTTTCGCTGGAGAACGTCTCCCAGTCCTCAAAGACGGCTTTGATGTCGTCGTAGCGGGAGACGACATAGAGGCCGATCCGCTCGTCGAACATGACGGGCTGCTCGGCCCGGAGTTCGGCGTAGGCGGGGAAKGGATTCTTCATCTGGAACGGCTCGTAGCCGTGGTGCCCGGCGGGGGCTTCGGCGCCGTGCCCGAAGGGACAGCGGCCGGCCGTTTCAGTCGACGATGACATCTGGGCTCCTTGGTTTTCGGTCCCGCCGGCAGCGCCACTGCATGCCGCGGGTTCTTAATTACCAGTGTGGCCCCCATCACTTCGGAATGGCAGGGCTCACTTCCACTGAGCGGAAGCCAGTTGATGCAGGGCCTGTTGCTGCCAGGGATCCGGCCTAGTCMGTTCCCGCAACATTGCTGCCCAGCAGCGTTTCCAGCGGGATCCGGGCGGTGGCGCGTTMGATCTGCGCCGCGATGCCCCTCAGGACCGGCAGGTGGCGGGTCATCGTGGCGGCCTGGTTGGTGGGCAGCACCAGCCCGATCGCGGCGCCGATCCTGCCGGTATGGAAGACCGGGACGGCGATCGAGCAGGATCCCAGCCTGACCTCCTCAAGGGTGGTGGCGTAGCCCTGCTCGCGGATCTGGGCGAKTTCGGCCGCCAGCTTCTGCGGGTCAACGTGAGTGTGCGCGGTGTGCCGCTCGAGCTGCCGGTTCAGGTAKGCGTCGCGGACCCAGTCCTCCTCGAAGGCCAGGATGACCTTGCCGACGGCGGTCGCGTGCATGGGCAGGCGGCCGCCGACGCGGGAGGCCCGCGGCACCCGCTTGGAGCCGTAGACGCGGTCGATGTAGAGCACCTCGTGGCCGGCCCGGACCGCCAGGTGCGCGGTTTCGCCGGTGAGCGAGAAGAGGTCCTGAACGTACGGCCGGGCCGCGTCGCGGAGCTGGCGGCCGGTGTTCTGGGCGAGCTCCCAGAGGCGGATGCCGAGCTGGTAACGGCCGTTGGGCTCCCGGGAGAGGAGGCCCCAGTCCGTGAGCTCGTTGACCAGCCGGTGCGCCGTACTCAGCGGGAGCCCGGATTTTTCGGCTATGCCCGTCAGGCTGAGGGCTCCCCGGGATTTTTCGAAGGCTTCCAGGATGGAGAGGACCTTCGAGGTCACCGTCCTGCCGGGTTCGCGGCTGCCGCCGGCCATCGTGACCTCCTCGTCGGGGATGAGCGTGGATCCGAGTTTAGATCGGAGTGACGGAGTCTGCATGACGGGGAGTCCCTTAGGCGCTCCGTCCCCCCCGGCTAGCACGCATCGATGAATATCAATATACTGGTGAATGTGACGCATTCGTTCGTAGGCCGCATCCCCCTGGGACGACTGCCTGCATGAGGACGGCACAGGGTTTCGGCACTGGATCGAACCACCGCAACAGCCAAGGAGAACCGCATGCCTGCCATCCGAATCTATGAATCCGCTCTCTGCTGCGACACCGGCGTCTGCGGCCCCRACGTCGACCAGTCGCTGGTGGACGTGACGGCAAACGTGCGCCACCTTCAAGGGCTGGGCGYCGACATCGCGCGGCACAATCTGGCCAGCGACCCGACGGCCTTCGCTACGGACGAGACGGTCCGCGGCTACATGCACACCGTCGGCTCGAAGGGCCTGCCGCTTACTGTCGTTGACGGCGTCACGGTCGCCACCGGCGCCTACCCGAGCAGGGCGCAGTTGCTGACGTTCGCCGGACTGGGCGAAGCGGCAGAACAGCCGACCCCGCGCCCGGAGCTGGGCCTGACCGAAAAGAAGTCCGGCGGCTGCTGCGGCGGCTCCACGAGCTGCTGCTAGGTTCCGGCGTGAAGTTCCTTGAGGACCCTCCCCGGTTTATGTTTTTCACGGGAAAGGGCGGTGTAGGCAAGACCTCGGTAGCGTGCGCAACGGCCCTGACCCTGGCAAGAGCGGGAAGGCACGTGCTTCTGGTCAGCACCGACCCTGCGTCGAACGTCGGACAGGTCTTTGGTGTGACCATCGGAAATTCCGTCACGCCCATCCAGGATGTGCCGGGCCTCTCCGCACTGGAAATCGACCCGGAGCAGGCCGCCGAAGCCTACCGTGAGCGGATCATTGCACCCGTGCGCGGCCTCCTGCCGGAGACCGAGCTGGCCAGCATTGCCGAAGGCCTGTCGGGCTCGTGCACCACGGAGATCGCCTCGTTCGACGAGTTCACCAACCTGCTCGCCGACGACCTGGCCTACGCGGAGTATGACCACATCGTCTTCGACACCGCCCCGACGGGCCACACGATCCGGCTGCTGCAACTGCCTGGTTCATGGACCGACTTCCTCGAGACGGGAAAGGGAGATCCCTCCTGCCTGGGCCCCCTCTCAGGGCTCGAGAAGCACAAGCAGGTGTATGCCAAGGCCGTGCAGGCTCTCACCGACCCGGCCCGGACGCGCCTTATCCTGGTCAGCCGCGCGCAGGCATCATCCCTGACGGAGATCGAACGAACCTTTCTGGAACTGGGCGAGATCGGCATCGGCGGGGGTTACGTGGTCATCAACGGCGTCCTGCCGCCCGCCGCCGGCGAGGAGGATCTGGCGCGGGCCCTGCGCGCCCGGGAAGCTGCCGCCGTCGCCGCCATGCCCGAGCCGGTCGCCGCCCTTCCGCGCGACGTTCTGGATCTCAAGCCGGGCAACATGGTCGGCATTCCGGCCCTTGAGACCTTGTTMGCGGCCGCAGGGGCCGGCATGCCGCCCGGCGCGGCGGCGGACGCCGAGGTCGAAGATGCCCCGCTGACTGCCCTGGTGAACGAAGTGGAGCTCGATGGCCATGGCCTGGTGATGTGCATGGGCAAGGGCGGGGTCGGCAAGACCACTGTCGCTGCCGCCGTTGCGGTCGCCCTGGCCAAACGCGGGCATGCGGTGCACCTGACCACGACGGATCCCGCAGCGCACCTGACCGAAACACTCCATGGTTCCATCCCGGGCCTGACGGTCTCCCGCATCGATCCTGAAGCGGCCATCGAGGAATATCGAAGCCACGTGATGGAGACCAAGGGCCGGAATTTGGGCGATGACGGGCGCGCGGCCCTCGCTGAGGACCTGTTGTCGCCCTGCACCGACGAGGTGGCTGTGTTCCGGCAGTTCTCCAAGGTGGTCCAGGAGTCCCGCCGGCACTTTGTCGTGATCGACACGGCACCGACCGGGCACACGCTGCTGCTCCTGGACGCCACMGGTTCGTACCACCGTGAGATCGCCCGCCAGGTCGGCGACACCATGGGGTTCGTGACGCCCCTGATGCGGCTTCAGGATCCGGCACAGACCAAGGTCGTTCTCGTCACGCTGGCCGAAACGACGCCCGTACTCGAAGCCGAAGAACTGCAGGGTGACCTGGAAAGGGCCGGAATCCATCCGTGGGCCTGGGTCATCAACAACTCGATCGCGGCCGCACACCCGCAGTCGCCGTTCCTGCGGGCCCGCGCCGCGAGCGAGATCGAACAGATCTCGAAGGTGTACACGTTGACGGACAGGGTCGCTCTCATTCCCATGCTGCCCGAAGAGCCTGTGGGTGAAGACAGATTGTCGGCGCTGACCGCTCTCAGCACCCAGCCTGCCTGACCCGCCTCAACGACCCCGCCGCACCGTGTGCGGCGGGGTCGTCGCCTTCCCGGCTAGCCGCCCAGGCGCTCAGCCAGCAGGGCTTCGATGTCCTGGGCGGTGGCGTCCAGCCTGGCAATCGTGTCGCGCTGGATCGCCCGCAGGTACTCAGCGTCCGACTCGCCATCCTGCACCCAATCCTCATCGCCGGGCGCGTCCATCGCCTGGCGTGTGTTGGCGGTTGCGGCCTTGATGTTCTCCAACATGGCACGCAGCCGGTCCTCGGGGGTGGGAGTCCTGTCATTCATGGTGTCCTCCTGGGTCGCGGCCGCAATGTCAGCCCTTGGGGACTACCTTTGCCCCCGTCGTGCCCTAGCGCAAGAACTAAAGGGCCTGTGTGCGCCGTTCGATCAGGACCGTGTCCCGCCATTGGCMGGCGGCAGGGCCGCGGGCCATCCGGGCAATCTTTTCCCGTCGCCCCACTACCCTGAAACCATGCGCGAGGTGCAGCTTCAAGCTCGGTTCGTTCTCAGGAAAGATGCTCGCCTGGATGGTCCAGATGCCGCGCTCTTCCGTCGAGGCGATCAGGGACCGGAGGAGGACTGACCCTATCCGTCGGCCGCGGGCGGCCTCGGCAACGTAAATGGAGTGTTCCACGACGCCGGAGTACACGGGACGGGCGGAAACGGCGGAGACCGCCGCCCAGCCGAGGACGCTCCCGTCGACCGCCTGCGCCACGAGGCGGTGGTCGGTGAGCCGCGAATCATCGAAACTGGGCCAGTCCGGCGCCGCGGCCTCGAACGTTGCCTGCCCGGTCGCGATTCCCTCGCCGTAGATCCGTCGGACCTCGGGCCAGTCTGTTTCCTGCATCGGACGGAGCGTGAGGTCGGGCTCCGAATTGCGACTCACAGGGAGGCCAGGAGGCCAGCCGTCTGCTCAATGGCGCCCGGAACGAGGGAGTAGTAGGCCCAGGTGCCGCGCTTCTCGCGGTGCAGCAGGCCGGCGTCAACCAGGATCTTCAGGTGGTGGGACACGGTGGGCTGCCCCAGGTCCAGTGGCTCGGTGAGATCGCAGACGCAGGCTTCGCCGGCTCCGGCACCCTTGACGATGGAGAGCAGCCGCAGCCGGTTCGGATCGGCCAGCGCCTTGAAGACCAGGGCTTTCTGCTTCGCCTCCTCAGCACCCAAGGCAGGCACTCCTGCCGGGGCGCAGCAGGATTCATCCGTGKCCGGCTCGAGTATAGGCAGGGAGTTCATGTACCTATTATGCCCTGATATTGACAATCATCAATGTTAGGTGGAGCCCTCAGACGGGAGCGGCTGGGGCGCATGCCCCGTTGAGGTGGAGGCGCAGACGGGTCGGCCCGCCAGGGGCGGCGACGGCTAGGATCTGGCCGTTTCGGAACTGCGCGGGAGAACGGCGTCGTCCGCGGTGCGTGCCGCGGAGGGGAACAGGATCAGGAGAAAGCCAAGGCCGACTGCCGTGCCGACCAGCTGCGCCACGACGAAGCCGGGAACAGAGGCCGGTGCGATGCCGGCGAAGGTGTCGCTGAAGATGCGGCCGACTGTCACCGCCGGGTTCGCGAACGACGTCGAGGACGTGAACCAGTACGCGGCCCCAATATAGGCGCCCACCGCCGGCGCGGCGAGCACGCCGCGCGAGGTGGCCGCGAGGGCGAAGATCAGCAGGATCAGACCCGCGGTAGCGATAACCTCGCCCAGCAGATGCCCTGGGGTTGCGCGCTCCTTGGCAGAGATGGACGTGCCCACCTCGAACATGGCGTTCGCGACCACGCTGCCAATGACCGCCCCCACGGTCTGGGCAACCGCATAGGTGCCAAGCTCGGGAAGGGTCAGCCCGGCGCCGCTGCGCCGGCCCAGGATCCAGTCGGCGAGGGAGACCACAGGATTGAAATGCKCGCCGCTCACGGGTCCGAGCACCAGAATCAGCACCGTCAGGCCCAGCACCGTGGCCGTGCTGTTCTGGAGCAACTGCAGGCCAACGTCCCCGGGGGAGAGTTGCTGCGCGGCGATTCCGGAACCGACGACGATCATCACGAGCAAGCTGGTGCCGAGCAGTTCAGCGACGGCACGACGCCACAGCGGCGGTTGGTGGGAAGTCATGGCAACAGCTTGACCTAAAGAATTAACTCAGTCAAAATTGAATCAATGACTATTGAGGCAATCAAGGCTCTTCGGACGAGGGCGGCCAAACATGCGGCCCTCGCCGATCCCGCGCGGCTGCGCATCGTTGACCTGCTGACCCTGGGTGACTTCTCCCCCACGGAACTGCAGGCAGAGCTGGGGATGCCGTCGAATCTGCTGTCCCACCACCTGCGCGCCCTGGAAGATGCCGGACTGGCAACCCGCCACCGCTCCKAGGCCGACAGGCGCCGCAGCTACATCCGGCTTGCCGCCGGCGCCCTGGAGGGCCTGGTGCCCGGCGCGGAACACGGGGCCCGACGCGTCCTGTTCGTCTGCACGAAAAACAGTGCACGGTCCCAGCTGGCCGCCGCACTGTGGCAGCAGGTCAGCGAAATCCCGTCAACGTCGGCAGGAACGCATCCCGCGGACCGCATTGCCTCAGGCGCCATTGACGTCGCCCGCCGCCACGGMGTCGACCTCGCAGACCTTCCTCCGCGCAACCTGGAGCAGGTGGCGGGTGACGGGGACTTCATCGTGACCGTCTGCGACAACGCCCACGAGGAAATCCCCCACCTCGGCGGGATCCACTGGTCCGTCCCGGATCCGCTCCGGCTGAACACCGAGGACGCCTTCGAGGGCGCCTTCGCCGACATCGCCCTCCGCATCAGCGACCTCGCACCCCGCCTGCACGCCGCCTAAAACCCAATCCCGCCAATATTGACAAGTATCGATCTATTGTTCGATACTTCATGCATCGACAAACATCAATGTCTAGTCAGTAAAGCGGTGCGGGGACAACGACCCAATGACAACCGATCCACGCCCAACTGATTCCAGGAGAAACCCCGTGAACACCGAAACCGCCAAGAAGCCCTCCGTCCTGTTCGTCTGCGTCCACAACGCCGGCCGCTCCCAAATGGCCGCCGCCTTCCTCACCACCCTGTCCCAGGGCGCCATCGAGGTCCGCTCCGCCGGCTCCGCCCCGGCGGACAAGGTCAACCCCGCAGCCGTCGAGGCCATGACGGAACTTGGCATCGACATGTCCGCCGAAATCCCGAAGGTCCTCACCACCGAGGCCGTCAAGGAATCCGACGTCGTGATMACCATGGGCTGCGGCGATACCTGCCCGATCTTCCCGGGCAAGCGCTACGAGGACTGGGAACTCGAAGACCCCGCCGGCCAGGGCGTCGCCGCCGTCCGGCCCATCCGCGACGACATCAAGTCGCGCATCGAATCCCTGATTTCTGAACTCCTTCCCGTCGGAAAGTAGGAGACAGCCATGCCTAAGCAGCTCGTTATTATCGGGTCCGGCCCCGCCGGCTACACCGCGGCCATCTACGCCGCCCGCGCCGGACTCAAGCCGCTCGTCATCGCCGGAGCGGTCACCGCGGGCGGCGCCCTGATGAACACCACTGAAGTGGAAAACTTCCCCGGCTTCCCGGAAGGCGTCCAGGGACCGGAGCTGATGGACGGGCTCCAGCAGCAGGCCGAACGCTTCGGCGCGCAAATCATCTTTGACGATGTCACCGAGGTCGACCTTGCCGGCCACATCAAGCGAGTGACAACCGCCGGCAGGGAGACATTCGAGGCTAAAGCGGTCATCCTCGCCACCGGGTCCGCCTACAAGGAACTCGGGCTGCCCGAGGAGAAGAAACTCAGCGGCCACGGCCTCTCCTGGTGCGCCACCTGCGACRGCTTCTTCTTCCGCGACCAGGACATCATCGTCGTCGGCGGCGGCGACTCCGCCATGGAGGAAGCAACCTTCCTGACCCGCTTCGGCAAGTCCGTGACCGTGGTCGTCCGCAAGGGCGAACTCCGCGCCTCCCGCATCATGGCGCAGCGCGCCAAGGACAACCCCAAAATCAGCTTCGCCTGGAACTCCGCCATCACCAAGATCCACGGCAACGGAAAGGTCACCGGCGTCACCCTGGCCGACACCCGCACCGGCGAAACCCGCGAACAGGCCACCGCCGGCATCTTCGTCGCAATCGGACACGTCCCGCGCACCGAACTGCTGCATGGCCAGATCGATCTCRACGCCGAAGGCTACATCAAGGTCGACGCGCCCACCACCGTCACCAACCTGACCGGAGTCTTCGCCTGCGGGGACGCCGTCGACCACCGCTACCGCCAGGCCATCACCGCCGCCGGCACCGGTTGCGCCGCCGCCCTCGACGCCGAACGCTATCTCGCCGCGCTCGAGGACGCGGACAGCATCGCCACCGCCCTGGTGGAGGACCCCACCCACTCTTGAACTGCACCACGGATGAAACAGAGGACACCATGGTTGTAACCACTACGCTTCCCGTAGCTGTCATCGGAGCCGGGCCCATCGGCCTGGCCGCGGCAGCACACCTGCTCGAGCGCGGCCTGCAGCCGCTCATTCTCGAGGCCGGCCCGACGGCGGGCGCCGCCATCGAGCAGTGGCGCCACATCCGGCTCTTCTCCCCCTGGCGGTACAACACCGACGCCGCCGCCGTCCGCCTGCTCGCCGGCACCTGCTGGGAAGCACCCGAGCCGACGGCGCTGCCCACCGGCGGGGACCTCATCGACCAGTACCTCAGCCCACTCGCCGCGCTCCCGGCGATCGCGTCCCGACTGCACACCGGCGTCCGCGTCGTGGCAGTGACCCGGCAGGGCATGGACAAGACCCACAGCCGGAACCGCGACACCACCCCCTTCATGGTCCGGGTCGAACACGCCGACGGCGAAGTCCGCGACTACCAGGCCGCAGCCGTCATTGACGCCTCCGGCACGTGGTCCACCCGGAACCCGCTCGGAACCTCGGGCCTGCCCGCTGTGGGAGAAGCTGCCGCGGCCAACCACGTCTCCTCGCCCCTGCCGGACGTCCTGGGACGCGACCGTGAGACGTTCGCCCGGCGCCGGACCGTCGTCGTCGGAGCTGGGCACTCGGCAGCCAACACCCTCCTCAACCTCGCCGAGCTCGCAACCCAGGTGCCCGGGACGAAGATCGTCTGGGCGATCCGCGGCGCCTCTGCGGCCAAGGTCTACGGCGGCGGCGACGCCGATGGGCTGGCCGCCCGCGGCCAGCTCGGCAGCCGGCTCCGCAGCCTCGTCGAGTCCGGTGCCGTGGAACTTCACACCGGCTTCGGGATCGCCTCCCTTGCAGCGTCCGACGGCGCCGTCACCTTGATCTCCACGGACGGCCGCACCCTGGAGGCCAACGTCGTCGTTCCGGCCACCGGTTTCCGCCCCGACCTGGGCATCCTCCGGGAACTCCGGCTGGAACTGGACCCGGGCGTCGAGGCCCCGCGTGACCTCGGCCCGCTGATCGACCCCGAATTCCACTCGTGCGGCACCGTGGAACCGCACGGAGCCAAGATGCTCGCCCACCCCGAGCAGGACTTCTACGTCGTCGGCATGAAGTCTTACGGCCGCGCCCCGACCTTCCTGCTCGCCACCGGCTACGAGCAGGTCCGCTCCGTCGCCGCGGCCTTGGCCGGGGATCGGGAAGCGGCCGACGCCGTCCAGCTCGAACTCCCCGAGACCGGTGTCTGCTCCTCGGACATCGGCACCAGCTGCGACGTCCCGGCGGCCACTGCGGGGTTCGTGGCTGAAACCTCCGGCGGATGCTGCGGAGCCCCTGAGCCGGTGCTCGTCGGGTTCCCCACCGGGCTGGCCCACGGCCGCTCCGGCGAGAACTGACCTCGTTCACTGCCTTCGTCAACTGATCGAATTGGAGTGCTGACATGACCGACCACCCTGAACATGGCCTGGGCCTGCAGGACAACACCGAGGTCCTGCAACGGATCAGTGCGCGGCTGGCCGACCGGTTCGCCGGCGTCTTTGCCGCCGAAACAGTGGAGCGCTACGTCTTCGAGTCCTACACTGCCCTTGCCCGGACCGCGAAGGTCACCACCCACCTTCCTGCGACCACCGAGCACTTCGCCAACGACCGGCTCAGTGCCCTCGCCAAGTCCAAGGGGGCGGCCGCCTCCGAGGTCCCGGAAGTCCTGTTCGTCTGCGTGCAGAACGCCGGCCGCTCCCAGATGGCCGCAGCACTACTGAACGTCGAGGCCAAGGGCAGGATCCGGGTCCGTTCCGCCGGCTCCCTCCCTGCCGCCKAACTCGACCCCGCCGTCGTTGCAGCGATGTCGGAAATGGGGCTGGACCTCACCAAGGACTATCCCAAACCCCTCACGGACGACGTCGTGCGCGCCTCCGATGTGGTGATCACGATGGGCTGCGGCGACTCCTGCCCGATCTACCCCGGCAAACGCTACGAGGACTGGGAACTGGCAGACCCGGCCGGCCTGCCCGTCGCGGCCGTGCGGATCATCCGTGATGAGCTCCATGACCGGGTCAAGGCACTGACAGCATCACTGCTCAACAACCCCGGCTCAGACAAGGAAGAATTAGACGCATGACCCAGACCGCGAAAAAGCCCAGCATCCTGTTCGTCTGCAGCAAGAACGGCGGCAAGTCCCAGCTCGCTGCCGGGCTCATGAAGCAGCTCGCCGGCGACGGGATCACCGTCCATTCCGCAGGCACCAAGCCGGGTGCGTCATTGAACGCCCAGGCCGCGGAGTCTCTGGCCGAACTTGGTATCGACATCGCGGGTGAACACCCCAAACCGGTCACCGACGAGGTCCTGGACGCCGTGGATGCCGTGATCGTTCTGGGCACCGAAGCCAAACTGGAACCCCGCGACGGCACCCGTTTCGAGGTCTGGGAAACGGACGAACCCGMCGAGCGCGGTATCGAGGGCATAGACCGCATGCGCCTGGTCCGGGACGACATCAAGGCCCGGGTCCGGAAGCTGCATGCGGAGCTCACAGGGAGCTAGGCCATGCCCGTCCCGGCCTTATCCCGCACACTGGCCCCGGAGGGTGCACCGCGTGGCTGCCTCGCCGCGCGACGCACCGAGGGTGTGCATTCCCGTGCCGGATGAGGCCTGGCCGGACGGTCCGATCGTGCTCTGTGTCGAGTGGATGTTTCCGGAGCATCTGGTCCGCACGGCCGCTGATCTCGCTAGCGCGCTGGGACAGCACCTTGTCTGCGCCTTTGTAGACCCCTCCAGTTTCCTGACGGAATGGGAGCCCGATGGCATCCGGACGGCGCATTCACTCGACCCGGTGGTGAAAGAAGAGACCGATTTTCCGTCCGGGCAGCTGCTGCGGAACCTTGAAGCCGTCCTTGGACAGGCCGGGGAGTCATGGTCCTTCCGAGTCCTCAACGGAGACGTCGCCAAGGCCCTTGGCCGTCTGGCGGACAACGTCGGCGCATCATTGCTGATCGTGGGCGCCGAGCGACCTGGAGCCTTGGCGTGGATGGACAGGCTCCTCGAAGGATCGGTTGCCGCGGCCCTGGTCAGCCGCCGGGAGTGGCCGGTCCTCGTTATTCCGGACACCACAGCGTAGGCCCGCGAGCCGCCGGCGCCCGTCCCGCCGTCGTGCGCTTGGTCCCCGGATCCGATCAGCGTGAAACGGGGGTCACCGAATGATGCGACCGTCGTGGATGACAGTCCTCGGCCTGTTCTGGTCCCAGAGCGCTGCCGGGTCCGCAAAGGGGTCGCCGTCCAGGATCACGGCATCGCCTGCCATCCCGGAACTGATGCCGCCGATGCTTGGGTCCTGAAGGAGCTCTGCGTTTACGGAGGTCAGTGATCTCAGCGTCTCCAAGACGCCTGCCGCCTCGATCTGCAGCCGAATGCCGACCAGCTGATCGTCCTCGAGATCCCCCATCAGATCGGACCCGAAGCCCACTTTGACTMCGGCCTGCAGGGCCAGTTCCAGAGCGACCTTGCCGGCCTCAAGCACCTCGGCGTTCTTGGCCTGGGATACGGGGTTCAGTCCCAGACCTGCTCCCCTTCTGCTCATGGCGTCGTAGGCGGCAAGCGTCGGCACGAGGAAGCTTCCGTGTTCGGCCATCAGCTGCGCGGTGTCCCGGTCCAGGAGGTTCCCGTGTTCTATGGAACGAACCCCGTTTTCTACGGAATGCCTGATTGCCTCGGGCGAATACGCATGGGCCGCCACGTAGCTCTTGCGCCGGGCGGCCTCGTCCGCCACCGCCCGGACTTCTTCCGCTGAATACTGCGGCAGCCGGATGGGGTCCGTCAGGGAGACGACCCCTCCGGAGGCCATGATCTTGATGGCGTGGCTTCCCGTGCGGAACCGTTCACGGACTGCCTTGCGCAGATTGTCCACTCCGTCCACTACGGCACACATGTGACCGTGATCGAAGCAGACGTCCAGGTCCGCGGACCGAGGATCGCCATGGCCGCCGGTCTGGCTGAGGGCAGGGCCCGTGTAGTAGTACCTCGGAGCCGTGACCAGGCCGCYGTGAATGGCGCGGGCCAGCCCGCTGTCCCCGCCGGCCACGTCTCGGACGGTGGTGAATCCCCGCCGCACTGCGGCGCCCAACCGGCGTGCCCCCACCAGGGCTGCGTAGCTCAGGAGCGAGCGCTCAACCTCAAGGCCGCCCAGCCCCACGGCGTACGCGTGAAAATGTGCATCGATAAGACCGGGCACCACTACCCTGCCGCCGGCGTCGATCACCTCACCTTCGGGGACGACGTCGCCGATCTCCTGAATAAGCCCGTCCCGGAACACGATGGATCCCCGCGTCAGCTCGGGCGAACGTCCGTCAAAGATCCGGGCGTTTTGGATGGTCAGAGAGGGTGCGCTGGTCATGGTGACAACTCCTCGGGAGGGACGTTGGTGGTTGCGGCAACTCGTCGGTTCGGTGCCCTAGGTGCCGGCCGGCTCCGTGGAACCGCGCACGATCAGTGAACTTTGGAGGATCAGCTGTGGCTCTTCCAGGCCCTTGCCCTCCATGAGCCGGCGGAGCTGTTCGCCCGCCTTCGCCCCCAGGGCATCGCCGGGCAGGTGGACGCTGGTCAGGCCCGGGCTGGACGTGGCCGAGTACGGCAGGTCGTCGAAGCCTGCCACGGCCAGTTCCTGCGGAATGCGGACGCCGGCCACCCGGGCTTCCTGCAGCACCCCGTAGGCATGGGTGTCGGTGGCGCAGACGACGGYGGTCACGCCGTCCCGCTGCCAGCCCGGCCACGCCGCGGCGAACGCCKACGCGGCCGCGCCCACGTCAATGGTGGTGCCGATGACATGGTCCGGTGCGACCGTGATGCCCAGTGCGGCGGACTCGGCCAGGAACGCCGCCCGGCGGATCTCGAACGTCGCGGTGCCGGTCACGCTGTCCACGTACGCCGCCCGTTTGTGTCCGGAGTCCGCCAGGTGCCGGGCCAGCAGGCGGGCGCCAAGGCCGACGTCGAGGTTCACCGAGGGGGCGAGGGACTCCAGGCCCGGGGCGTCCAGCAGGACCAGCGGTCCCGCGACGGACAGCTCGTCCAGGAACGCCGCGCTGGKCGCATCCACCAGCAGCCCGGCCGGCCGCAGGGCCAGGWGCCGGCGGACGTCGTCGACGCGCGGGAACTCCCCGGCGTCCGTGACGGAGAGCAGCAGCTGGTAGTCGGCGCCCAGCGCGCCGCGGACGCCGGCAATGACCTTCGCGAAGAACGGGTTGGAGATGTCCGGGGCCACGAGAATGACGATCGAACTGATGCCCTTGGCCAGGGAACTGCCGATGCTGTCCACCACATAGCCGAGTTMGGCAATGGCTTCCTGGACCCGCGAAATGTTGTMCTCCGACACCCTCCCCCGGGTTTTTCCGTTGGCCACGAGAGAGACCGTTGCCGTGGAGACCCCGGCCCGCGCGGCCACCATGGCCGCAGTGACGCGCGGGGTGCGCMCCCGAAGTTCTTGCACGTGATCGCCGGATTCCATACCTCGATCGTATCCGGGAGCGGCGGGATGTATGCGCCGCAATAGATCAAGCGCTTGACGTCATGAACGTTAAGCGCTTGACGTATCTCTCTGCGGAGTGCCAAACTCTCACTGAACGCTTTAGTGCACCGCCCCGGCGGACCCCCAACGACGTGGAGATATACGTGGATCCCATCACCTTGAATCCGGAACGCCGGAAGATCATCCTGGACTGCGACMCGGGACATGACGACGCCGTGGCCATGCTGCTGGCTCACGGCAATCCCGACATTGAGCTCCTGGCCGTCACAACGGTCGTCGGCAACCAGACCCTCGAGCGGGTCACCCGCAACGCCCTCTCGGTCGGCACGATTGCCGGCATCACCGGTGTCCCCTTCGCCGCCGGCTGCGCTCGGCCGCTGGTCCGCAGCATCGAAACCGCCCCGGACATCCACGGCGAGAKCGGCATGGACGGCCCCGCCCAGCCAKAATCGAACATCGAACTGGACCCGCGCCACGCCGTCGACCTCATCATCGACACCGTCATGGCACATGAGCCCGGGACCGTGACCCTGGTGCCCACGGCCGGACTGACCAACATCGCCATGGCGGCCCGCAAGGAACCGCGCATCGTGGAACGCGTGAAGGAAGTCGTCCTCATGGGCGGCGGCTACCACGTGGGCAACTGGAGTGCAGTGTCCGAATTCAACATCATCATCGACCCCGAGGCCGCACACATCGTGTTCAACGAGCCGTGGCCGGTGGTCATGGTGGGCCTGGACCTCACGCACCAGGCCCTGGCGACCCCCGAGGTCGTGGAAAAAATCGCTGCCGTGGGCACCCGGCCCGCGCAGTTCGTGCTGGAACTGATGGAGTTCTTCACCAGGACGTACAAGGACGCCCAGGGCTTTGACTACCCGCCCGTCCACGACCCCTGCGCGGTGGCCTACGTCATCGATCCCACCGTCATGACCACCCGCAAAGTACCGGTGAACATCGAACTGCAGGGCCAGCTGACCCTCGGCATGACCGTGGCCGATTTCCGGGCCCCGGCGCCGGCGGACTGCCACACTTCCGTGGCCGTGGACCTGGACCACGGGAAATTCTGGAGCCTCGTCACGGACGCCCTGGTGCGCATCGGCGACGTGGACCCGTCCGCCGCCGTAAGCGTCGACGCAGGAGCAGCCAACTCATGAGCATCCTGACCTACGAACCCAAGACCACGCGCGGAAGCGTCACCGCCCTCACCGCCGCACTGCTGACGGCCTGCGTTGCCTTCCAGCTCAACGCCTCCATGCTGAGCCCCGCCCTGGTCACGATGGGCAACGAACTGCACACGGACCAGGCCGTGATCGGCCTGTCCCAGACCTGGTTCTTCACCGCCGCCGCGTTGTTCTCCCTCTTCCTGCCGCGCCTGAGCGACATTGTGGGACGCAAGAAAATCCTGCTGGGCATGATGGTGATGATGGCCGTCGGCTCCCTGATCGCGGCCATGGCCCCGGACATCACGTGGCTCTTCGTCGGCCGCATCGTCCAGGGGGTCAGCGGCCCCACCGTGCCGCTGTGCCTGATCATGCTGCGCTCGGCCGTCAGCGACCCGCGCAAGTACGGCGCCCTGATGGGCCTCATCACCGCCGTCAACGGCGGGGTTGCCGGCGTGGACTCATTTGTGGGCGGCTACTTCGCCGAACACTTCGGGTTCCGCAGCATCTTCTGGCTCATGGTCGCGCTGGCAATCCTGGCCGCGGCCCTCGTCGCCGTCCTGGCCGGCGAAAGCAAGCCGGCAGTCGGCACCAAAATGGACTGGCCCGGCGTGTTCTTCATCGTGATCGCGGTCGGCGCCCTGCTGACCGCCCTCAACGAAGCCTCGAAACTGGTCAGCGCATTTTCTCCCGGCACACTGACCCTGGCCATCGCCCTAATCGCCGTGGCCGCGGTCGCCTTCTGCGGTTTCTGGATGGTGGAAAAGCGCACGCCGCAGCCGATGGTGGAAACCGCGCACCTGCGCCGGCGCTCCACCTGGGCGCCGCTGCTGACCACCACACTGACGATGACCGGCGTCTTCGCGGTCATCAACGGGATTGTTCCCGCCTACGTGCAGGCCACGGCCCCCGGCTTCGGCGTGGGTCCCACCGAGATGTCGCTGATCATCCTTACCCCCTATGCCTTGCTGGGCTGGATCGTCGGCCCGATCAGCGGCCGGCTGGCCCCGGTTCTTGGCTACACCAAGGTTCTGCGGATCGGCATGGGCGGCAGCGTCGTGGCCCTGGCCATCATTGCCTTCTTCGGCCTCAGCAGCCTGCCCATGATGATTGCCGGAACAGCGTTGCTGGGCATCATGTACGCGGGGACGGTCAACATCATGCTCAACGGCCTGGGCGTTGTCCTCTCCCCCGAAGGCAACCCCGGCTTCCTCCCCGGTATGAACGCCGGCGCGTTCAACCTGGGTGCGGGCCTGAGCTTCCTGGTCCTGCCTGCGGCGCTCGTGGCCTCCTCCGCGTTGGGCGACGCCCAGGCTTCCTACCTGACCGCGATCGTGGTGGGCCTTATCATCACCGTGGCGGCATTTGCTGCTTCTCTGCTGATTCCCAAGCCCGTGGAAGCTGAGGCGAAGTGACCATCGCGACCCCTGCCCCGATCGTCGTCGTCGGCTCGCTGAACGCGGACCTGACCATCTACTGCGAGCGGCTACCGCTTCCCGGCGAAACGGTGCACGGGAACGGTTTTGCAGTGAACCCCGGAGGCAAGAGCGCCAACCAGGCTGTCGCCGCGAGCAAGCTCGGTGGCCGGGTCGTCCTGATCGGCGCGGTCGGTGACGACGCCAACGGCACCATGCTCCTGGCCTCCACCGCCGGGGCGGGCGTCGATGTTTCCCGCGTCCGCCGCTCTCCCGAGGCCGCCACCGGCGTCGCCGTCATCTCCGTGGACGCGAGCGGTGAGAACAACATCATCATCTCGGCCGGGGCCAACGGCACGCTGGCGCCGGAGGATGTTGCCGGCTCGGCCGACGTGTTCGAGCGCGCGTCGGTGGTGTGCCTGTGCCTCGAGGTTGGCCTCGACACCGTTGAAGCGGCGGCCCGGTTGGGGCACGACGCCGGCGCAACAGTCCTGCTCAACCTCTCGCCTTACGCMGAGATCCCCGCGAGTCTCGCCGGCCTCTGCGACGTTTTGCTCGTGAATGCGCACGAGGCGTCGCTGTTCCTGGGCGGCACCGCCGTGCCCGACGCCGGTGCGGACACGGCGGCGTGGGCGCCGGTCCGGAGAAGGTTTGCCGATCGCGGACTGCAACGCGTTGTGGTCACCTTGGGCGCTGACGGCTCCGTGGTCCTGGACTCGGGTGCCGGCGCCGGGGGCCACGTCACCCGGATTGAACCCACCAGGGTCAACGCCACGGACACCACCGGCGCCGGCGACGCCTTCACGGGGGCCGTCGCGGCACGCCTGGCTGCCGGGGAATCGCTCCCGGCCGCTGCCGCCTTCGCCTCGGTTGCCGCCGCCCTGGCAGCGACCAGGAAAGGGACGCAAACGGCCTACCCGGACGTGGCCGACGTCGAGGCAATGCTGGCATAGCGGGCACCTCGCTGGCCGGAAGAGCCACCGGGCCGGGCGCCGCAGATCATGTCTGCGGCGCCMGGCCCGGGTTAAGCACGCAAGCAGGGCCGGGGCCGCTTGGCCGAGCAACAAGCGACTGCACAGCACAGCACAGCACTCCACAGCACAGCACAGCCCTTTCAAACTAGGGCGCTGTTGCACTTACCCCGGAAAGGCCCACAATGGTTCGATCGGATAGGAGTATCTGCCGGGCGATGGCGGCCGCGACTTACTGGAGCGTCAGTGGCGAGCGTCTTGACCTTTTCGGCCGGAAAGCAAGCGAACTTGTACCGACTAATGATGGGGCTCCTCGGCATGATCACTTTGCGCAAACACGTCCTCCCCTCAATCCTCGCGGTGATTCTGCTCTCGACTGCGGCCTGCACTTCCGAGACCGCGGCCGGCACCCCGACCGGCAGCGCGAGCAGCAAGTCCGCCAAATCCGCCAGTGCTGCTCCTTCCCGGCCTGCTGTTCCGCCGCTGGTTCCTGTKAGTCCTGTGGACGCGCGTACGGTGCTGGCCGCGTTCAAGTCCCGGGGCATGGAGGACCACCTGAAGGCCCTGCAGCAGGTTGCTGATGCCAATGGCGGCAACCGTGCCTCGGGAACCTCCGGGTATGAGGAATCGGCCCGCTACATCGAGGAGCAGTTGCGGGCTGCCGGGTACTCACCGGTCCGGCAGACCTTCAGCTTCAAAGGGGAGGGACGGGGCAAGCCGAAGGTGGAGTMGTTCAACATCCTGGCCGACACGCAGGGCAGCGCCGAGCGCACCGTGGTGGTGGGCGCGCATCTGGATTCCGTGAAGGACGGTCCGGGAATTKACGATAACGGYAGCGGGGTGGCAGCGGTCCTTGAGACCGCCCGGTGGATGAAGGAGTCCGGGATTACGCCGGCCAATAGGGTCCGGTTTGCGTTCTGGGGTGGGGAGGAGGACGGCCTCTACGGGTCCCAGCACTACGTCGATTCGCTAAGCACGGAGGAGCGCAGCCAGACCCCGGCGTACCTGAATGTGGACATGGTGGCCTCGCCGAACGGCGTGCGGTCCGTGCACGACGGCGACGGTACGGATTTCGGCCACGCCGGGCCGGCCGGGTCCAAGGCGATGGAGGACATCTTCTTCCGCTTCTTCAAGGAGAACTCGCTCCCCGCCGAAACCACGCCCTTTGATGGCGGTTCCGACTACGACGCCTTCCTGACGGCCGGCATTCCGGGCGGCGGGCTGTTCACCGGCGACGAGAAGAAGAAGACCCAGGCCCAGGCCCAGGCCTACGGCGGCGAGGCCGGCAAGCATCTGGATCCCTGCTACCACGAGGCCTGCGACACCATCGCGAACACCAACACGGAACTGCTCAAGGACATGTCCGCCGCACTCGCCTATGCCACGGCGGCGTACGCGATGGCCAAGCCCGCCTGAACAAGCCCGCCTGAAGACGGGAAGGTCCCCGGCACGTCCGCCTCGTCAGGAGGGGCCGCGCCAGGGACGGGAGCTTCCTGACTGCGATAAGTTCCTTAGCTTTCGGCTCCGGGTTGTTTCGGCTCCGGGCCGCGCMGGCGTTCCCTCCGCCTGCCTGTTCCGCTAAAGGGCTGCGCGGGTGGTGTTCGGGACCGGAAGGTCGGTCGCCTGGGGCGTGGAAACCTCTATGGCCAATTCGCTGATGGCGGGAACATCGAGGAACTTGCGGTGGAACCGCGGGCCCAGAATGGCGTAGGCCGCGGCGCTGGCCAGTCCCCCGGCGAGCCAGGAGAGGTCCCATCCGCCCAGGGCGACGGCGATGGGTCCCTGCATTGCCGGCACCAGCCCGTACATGAACAGCCAGGTGGCGTAGATGCCGATGAGCAGGGAGGCGATGCCGGCCGGATTCACACCCGGCAGGCGCTTGGTACCGATCGCATCGAAGAGCCTCTCAKGGTTGCCGGGCCAGCGCTTCTCGATCCAGAAGTAGTGGACCAGCATCACGCCGCCCCAGGCGGCCACCCAGGCCACCAGCCCGATCAGCCAGGCATCCAGTACGGAGGCGAAATCCTCCTGGAAGATGAAGAAGATCACGGCGGCAAGGGAGAAGACGCCAACAAAAAGGTTCAGCTTGCGCCTGCTGATGGAGATGTCCAGCGCCTGAGTGGCCACGGAGAAGGTGTAGATGTTCAGGATGTTGGTGGCGATGGGGCCGTGGAGCACCATKAGCAGCACGGGCAGGGCCAGCGCGCCGAAGTTCAGCACGATGAGTTTTCCGGGATCGATTTCGCCGGTGTTGGTGGCCAGGCTGGCCMCCAGGATTCCCAGCCAGACGACGGGGATGAACTGGCCCAGCACCGAGGCGAGGTAGACCTTGCGCTTGGGCACCGAGGTGCTGACGAAGCGGGAGTAATCTGCGGCGTAGGTGAACCAGGTGATGCCCCAGCCAATGCCGATGGCCGTCATGACGGCGCTCATCGCGGCGATGCGTTCGGAACCTTCCAGGATGTGACCTGCCGGGCCGGCGTAGGTCCAGTTGATCTGCATGCCGAACCAAGCCACTGCCGACATCACGGTCAGGATGATGATGGTCGGCGGGACGGTCCACCTTTCGAATGCCGCGATGGCCTTGTAGCCGAACCAGGCAATGGCGACCTGGGCCGCCATGATGAAGGTGGCGATKCCGATCTTCCACGCGTAGTTATKGGCCTCAGGGTCAACCCAGCCCAGGGTTCCGAAGAGCGCCATGACCAGGTCCAGGATGATCCAGGTATTGACGGCGCACCAGCCGATCACCAGAAGGGCCTGGATGGCTGCCGGCAGGTAGTTTCCGCGCCGGCCGAAGGCTGCACGGGCCAGCACCATTCCGGTGGCTCCGGTCTTCTGGCCCAGGAGGACAAAGCATCCGAAGAGCAGCATGCCGATCAAGTTGCCAAGGACAAGAACGGTGACCGTGTCGGCAAACCCCAGGCCGAGCTGGATGCCGAGCGCCCCCAGCACCCAGTTGATCGGGGCGAGGTTGGCGCCGGCCCAGATCCATAACTGGCCGGATACTTTGCGGGTGCGCTCTGATTCGGGGATGGGGTGTAGCCACGCTTCGTGGTCTTCGCTGGCCGCTGGTGCGGTGCCGGCCGAAACCAGGGGGGATTTTTCACGCATTGGAGCCTCCGTGAGCGATTGGGATGCTTCAAGATTATGTGGCCGATGCCACAGCAGCCTATATATAGTGTGTCTATTGAATACTTGATTTACGCGACGGAGTGTCATGTCCATACGTCTTCAAGACGTCCTGAACCACCCGACGCTGGCGGCTGCTGACCCCATCGTTAGGGCGGCCATCGGCAGGGCCGCCCGGACCCAGCTACGGTGAGTGCACTCCAGCGAGATTTTGGACATCGCTCCCCTGCTCGACGGCGGCGAGCTTCTGCTAACGGGAGGGKAAGCCCTCGCACTCGCCTCCGAGGACCGGCGGATCACATATATCCGTCAACTGGCAGAGCGGGGCGTGGCGGCCTTGGCCATCGAGACCGGCGCCGCGCTTCCTTCACTGCCGTCCTTGATGGTGTMGGCCGCTGAGGCAGCCGGACTGCCGCTGATCGAGCTCCGCAAGGTGGTGCCGTTTGTCAGTGTTATGCAGGCCATCAACTCGGCTTTGGTCAGCGAGTCGGTGTCCCAATTGCGTCAGGCGGACGAGGCCAGCCACGCGATGGCCGTTGAGCTTGCACACGGCGGCGGACTGGACCGGATCCTGGCCGTGCTCGCCGGAATCACGCACGCCGAGGTGACCCTCGCTTCAYTGACGGGGGCTGTGCTTGCCGGTGCAACGCCAGGGAACACCGGCAGCGGCGACGCCGGCGGCAGCCCTAAACCCGCTCCGCAAGAACCTGCTCGGCTGATCCGGATCGACGTTCCGGTGCGCGGAATGCTGGCGGCTCAGCTGGTGCTCCGGGTCCCTGCGGACGTGGACGAGAACCTTGCGCGGACGGCCGGAAAACGTTCCGTGGATATCCTGGCCCTGGCCATGCTGCAGCGGATGTCTCCCGGTCTGCGGGAGGTTGCCGGAGCTGCGTTGATCCGTGCGGTCGATTCCGGCAGCCAGCCGTGGAGGCTTCAACAAATGGCTCTGGCAGCCGGGATTCCACCCCATGGCCCGCTCGTGGCCGTGGTGGTCCGGTCGGACATCTCGCAACAGTTGCGGACCTCGGTGGAACAGTTTCTGGCTCGGGCAGCCGCATCCCATGCCGCCTATGTCGATCACGCCGAACTCCTCGCAGTAGCCAGCCTGGCGGAGCATGCTCCGGGAGAAGGCCGGCATAGGCTTCTGAGCGATCTGATGGAGCTGGCGGCGATTGATGGAACGCTGGCCGCCGTGGGACCCCTGGCGGCCGGAATTTCCGATGCGCCCTGGTCGCTGTCCGAAGCCAAGCTCACCTTGGAATTGGCCGGTTCCCCGGAGCCTTCCCGGACGGGCAGCGGCGTCGGCCATCATACGGTGGTCGACGCGGAGGCATTCGCAGTGGAACGTTTCGCCGTTCAATGCCTGGACCCTGATCAGCGGCGGACCTTCGTGCGCCAGCAACTGGGCGCACTTCTGGATCATGACGCGCAACGCCATTCGCGACTCCTCGCCACGCTGGCCGCGTGGATGGACTCCGGGTGCAACACGGCCCACGCAGCCAGGGAGCTGCACCTGGAACGGCAGTCCATGCACCAGCGGCTGCGGCGGATCTTTGAGCTGTGCGGCGGGGACCCTCGCACCACAGGCCGGCTGGCCGCCCTGCATCTGGCGGCCCGGCTGGCCCGGCTCGGTTGAGTGTTGTGCGGGCGCGTTAGTTGCCGCCCTGGGGCGCGCGTCCGCCCAGGCGTGTGGTGACCTTGAAGGCTGCGGCGGCGCAGGCTTCCCCCAGGCTCTGCAGCCTTTCCCGTGAAACGCGGAACCGGGGTGCCGAGATCAGGACGGCCGCCACGATGTCACCGCGGTGGTCGTAGACGGGGGCCGCGACGCCCACTTCGTCGATCGAGGATTCGCCGTAGTTGATGGCCCACCCGCGGCCCGTCACATCCTTGAGCTTGATCTGGTAGCCGTCCAGGCCGGCGTCGTCGAGTCCCGGATAGCTGATCGCACCGCTGCGCAGCAGCGTCCGGACACGTTCTGGCTGCTCGGCGGACAGGAAGACCTGAAYGGAGGCGCTCATGGCGTCCGTGTACCGGGCACCCAGCGGGGTGGTGTGTTTGATCTGGTGGTGGCTGGCGATCTGTTCCACGCACATCGACTCGGCGCCGTTCCACACCATGAGGGCACTGGTTTCGCCGGTCTGTTCGGTGAGTTCGYGCAGGACCGGGTAAGCCACGCGCCGTTCTTCCAGTTCGGCCAGCAGCGGTCCGGCGACGGCGATCAGTCCCAGCCCCAGCCGGAAGCGGCGGCTCTCCGGGTCCCGTTCCACCAGGTGTTCCTGTTCGAAGGTGGCCAGGATCCGGGAAACGGTGCTCTTGTGCAGGCTCACCCGGTTGGCGATCTCGGTGACGCCGAGCAATGGCTCGTCGGCGGTGAACGTTCGCAGCACGGCGATKGCATTGACTATGACGGAGGTGCCCTTGGTGTCGCCGTTGCCGGTGGTCTCGGGAGATTCTGCTGGGGTCATGGTGTCTACCATCATTCCGTATGTGTGCCGGGAAGCTCGACACCGTGCTGGAGCCCGCATCGACACCGTGCTGGAGCCCGGCATGGTGGTGTCCATGGAGCCCATGATCACCGTCCTGGACGGCCAGCCCGGCGCCGGCGGCTACCGTGAGC
>NZ_JBFTHK010000065.1:0-23228 GCF_056394205.1 Arthrobacter sp. 10T413_2
AGGTAGCTGAGCTTGCGGTCGGGGTTGCTCAGATCCGTCCCGGCATCGAAGAGCGTCACGAGGGCATGGTGGGCCATCCCGGCGAGGATCCGCACTTCGTCGTTTTGCCGGCGGATGCGTTCCTCGTCCACCGCATTTTCGTACACGGCGCCGTCGCGGAAGAGTTTGACCGCCACTTCGCGTCCCAGGACCTCGTCCCTGGCACGGTACACGCTCGATTGGCTGCCCCGGCCGATGAGTTCTTCGATCCGGTAACGCCCGCTAAGCAGGAAACCGGGGTCCATGGTTATTGTCAAAGGTTTTACGTGGTCCCTCTAATGGGGCCCGCCGGTGAGTATCGGGCGGATCAGTCCAAAGCCGGAAACGGACCCGGCGCCCGCATAATTAGCAAGGTTACTTATGATAACGCGGAAACCGGATTCCGGAAGACTCCCCAGGGAATCTTCCGGCACCGGCGCCTTGCCGCTATTTGGCGGGGTTGTGGGTGCCGATCGGAACGAGGGTGAGGTCCGGGTGGTTCTTTTCGATCCGGCGCAGGGCCCAGACGTCGTTGAACAGGGCCAGGTATTCCCCGTCGGACCGCAAGAGAACTTCCGCGCCGGGCACGTTGGCCAGCGCAGGCATGGCATCCGCCGTCGAAATCCGGGCCAGGGAATACGGGAGCCGCTCCAGCCGCATGGGCGCGCTGAAGTCGTGCGCCATGCGGTCTTCAACCACCTCGAACTGCATCGGTCCGACGGCGGCCAGAACGGGCGCCTGGTCGCCGCGGATGTCGGAGCGGAGCACCTGGATGACGCCCTCGTGCTCGAGCTGTTCGATGCCGCGGCGGAACTGCTTGAACCGGCTGGGGTCCTTGGAGCGCGCCACCTGGAAGTGTTCCGGGGCGAACAGCGGGATCGCGGGGAACTCCACGGGCTGGTCCAGGAACAGGCTGTCCCCCACGCGGAGGGAGGAGGCGTTGACGAGGCCCACGACATCGCCCGGGAAGGCTTCATCGATCACCTCGCGTTCGCGGCCGAAAACCTGCTGGGCGTACTTGGTGGCGAAGGACTTTCCCGTCCGGCCCTGGGTGACCACCATGCCGCGCTCGAACATGCCGGAGCAGACGCGGATGAACGCCACGTGGTCGCGGTGGGCCTTGTTCATGCCGGCCTGAACCTTGAAGACGAACCCGGCGAAGGGGGCATCGACGGGGCGGGGCTCGCCGTCGACGTCGGGCCGCGGCGCGGCCGGCGGGGCGAAGTCGACAAGGGCGTCGAGGATTTCCTTCACGCCGAAGTTGAGGGCTGCAGAGCTGAAGAGGATCGGCGTCGCTTTGCCGGCATGGAAGGCCTCGACGTCGAACGCGAGGTTGGATTCGATGACCAGTCCTGCCTCGTCCACCGCGTTGGACCAGTCGTCGCCCTGGCTGGCGGCGGCCTCGTCGGGGGTGAAGTACTCGGTGAGGGCGATGTTGGCACCGGCGTTGTTGCGCTTGAACTGCGCGAAACGGTCGTTGCGCAGGTCCCAGACGCCGCGGAAGTCGCCGGAGATGCCCACGGCCCAGGTCAGCGGCATCGGCTGCAGCCCGGTGCGCTCGGTGATCTCGTCCATGAGGGCCAGTGCGTCCAGGCCCGGCCGGTCCCATTTGTTGATGACGGTGATGATGGGCAGGTTCCGCTGCTTGCAGACCTCGAAGAGCTTCATGGTCTGGGTTTCCAGGCCCTTCGCGGCGTCGACCAGCATCACGGCGCAGTCCACGGCTGCCAGCACGCGGTAGGTGTCTTCCGAGAAGTCGGCGTGGCCGGGGGTGTCCAGTAGGTTGATGACGGTGTCACGGTAGGCGAACTGCAGCGCGGCCGAGCTGATGGAGATGCCGCGGTCCTTTTCCATCTGCATCCAGTCCGAGACAGTCTCCTTGCGGTTGGCCTTGCCGCTGGAGGCGCCGGCCGTGCCGATCACCTTGGCGTGCAGCGCGAGGGCCTCTGTGAGGGTGGATTTGCCGGCGTCGGGGTGCGAAATGACCGCGAAAGTCCGGCGCCGGGCCGCCTGCTTGTGAATCTCCTGGACTCGGGCGGGGCTGAGGACTTCTTGAGACACGATGCTACTTTCGCTGCGGCTGTGGACGGGTCACGGCGCGGAGAGCCCGCGGTACACCCAAGGATCCAAGTTTATCGCAGGCCGCCGACCCCGCACGAAGCGGCGGCCAAACACCTGTGCCAGCACCGCGCAGGGCACCACGCGCGGCGGCCGCCCGGCGGCACCAAAGTGCCGCCGGCGAAGGGACCCTTGACAGCCATTCCGGGGGCTTCCCGCGGCACGTCGCAATGGACCACTTTAAGGCTTGCCTGTGCGGAAGTGCCGCTGCTTTACCCCTATCATGGGGAGAGCGGGGAACTGAGTACTTTTGATCCTGCCGGTGGACCCTGGAAACCGGCGTACCTGCGGGCCAGTGCCTGCACCTTTGAAGGGAAATCTATGGCTCGGAGCCCTGAAGATTCGCTCAAGGCGACTCTGGCCAGAGTGGCACCGGGCACCGCCCTGCGAGACGGTCTGGAACGCATTCTCCGCGGCCGCACCGGCGCGCTGATCGTGCTCGGCATCGACAGGACCATCGAGTCCATCTGCTCGGGCGGCTTCGAGATCGGCATCGATTTCTCCCCCACGCGGCTGCGCGAACTAGCCAAAATGGACGGCGCCATTGTCTGCGACAAAGATGCCAGCAATATCCTGCGCGCGGCGGTCCAGCTCGTTCCGGACTCGAGCATCGAAACCCAGGAATCTGGCACCCGGCACCGGACCGCGGAGCGGGTGGCCATCCAGACGGGCGTCCCGGTCATTTCGGTCAGCCAGTCGATGCAGATCATCGCACTGTACGTGAACGGGCTGCGGCATGTCCTGGAGGGCTCAGAGAAGGTCCTGGCCCGCGCCAACCAGGCCCTGGCAACCCTGGAACGCTACCGCTCCCGCCTGGACCAGGTGACCAGCTCGCTGTCCGCCCTGGAAATCGAGGCCATGGTGACGGTCCGCGACGTCGCGGTCACGCTGCAGCGCCAGGAAATGGTGCGCAGGATCTCCGAGGAAATCTCCCAGTACGTCCTGGAACTGGGCGAGGACGGCCGCCTGCTCTCGCTGCAGCTCGACGAGCTCACCGTGGGACGGGGCCCGGGCAGCGACGTGATCATCCGCGACTACTCCGGCCCGGCGGCAACCGCGGAGGACATTGAGAAGGCGGTCAAGGCCCTCGTGAGCCTGGGCCCGACCGAGCTGATCGATCTGGGCAAGATCGCCGGGATCGTCGGCTTCGCCGGCGGCGAGGCGAACCTCGACGCCGTCGTGCAGCCGCGCGGCTACCGCCTGCTCTCCGGCCTCAAGGCCGTGCCGAAGGCTGTCGCCGACCGCCTGGTGGACCACTTTGGCGGCCTGCAGTTCCTGATGGCGGCAACGATCGATGACCTCATGACCGTGGACGGGATCGGTGACCAGCGGGCCAGGACCGTCCGGGAGGGCCTGAGCCGCATGGCCGAGGCCAGCCTGCTGGACCGTTTCCTCTAACCCGCCTCAATCCTCCACCACCCGTCCACCACCTGTCGATTGCTCCGTAACTGCCCTTTTGGGCGCCCAAAACGGCAGTTACGGAGCAATCGATGGGGTTTGTTGGACAGGGCTTCTTCGACGGGAACTAGTTGAGCTGGAAGACGGCCTTGTCGCTGGTCTTGTTCGCCAGCCGGGCCGTGAAGACGTAGTAGGCGCCGCCGGCTCCGGGCTTGGCGGCAACGGGTTCGCAGCCCTGCACCGTGCGGTTGCGCTGCCACGGGAAGTTCGCGGTCTCGCTCTTGCCCGGCGCGATGGTCTTCATCAGGTCAGTGCTCTCCGCCTGGCAATCCTTGGACGAGAAGATCCGGTCCGAGCCGCTGGTGATCATGTATTCCATCTGCGACGTTCCGATGTTGACCGCGCACGGCACCTTGTTGTTGTTGGTCACTTTCAGGGTTAGCAGCGGCTTCTCCCCCGCGGCATAGACCTGTTGGTCGGTGGCGGCCGTGACGATCAGCAGATTCTGCTCGCAGCCATCGCCCGATGTTGTGGGGGTGGGAGTGGCCGACGGGTCCTCCGACGCTCCAGGACTCCCCGACGCTGAGGCTGTTGGCTGGTCCGACGGCGCGGCACCTGCCGCGGACGGCTGGCCCGACGGCGCCGTTCCCGCTCCGGAAGGCTGCCCTCCGCCCAGGGCGTTCGAGACGGCGGCAAAGCCCCCGAAGGCGACAGCGAGGACGATTAGCAGGACCACGCCCGCAAACAGCCGGCGGCGGCGGTACACCGGGCTGAGCGGACGCCGTCCGGGCCTTCCGGCGGGTCGGCCTCCGCCGGGTCCTTTCGGCCGTGAACCACCCGTTGCTGAACTGCCTTGCCTGACCATTCTTCTAGCCTAGAGAACCGTGCGGGCTATGGCGTCCGACCACGCCGCGGGACCTGCAGCCGTCCGGATCGGATCGCCGGATCTATTACGCTGAATGGATCGAAACTCTAACCCACACTTCTTCCGTCGCTGCCGTGGCGCAACCCGGATCCCGGGCCGCCGGGCCGCTTCCCTCCGGCGAGCTTGCCGCCGGAGGGCTTGCCGTTGCCGCGGATCTGCCCGCCCTCCACGCCGCGCTGGATGACTGGTTCGCGTCCAACGCCAGGGAACTGCCGTGGCGGGCGGCGGAGTGCACGCCCTGGGGCGTGCTGGTCAGCGAGGTCATGCTCCAGCAGACGCCCGTGGTCCGGGTCCTGCCGGTCTGGGAGCAGTGGCTGCGCCGCTGGCCGGAGCCGTCCGCCCTCGCCGCGGAACCCGCGGGGGAAGCCGTCCGGTCCTGGGGCCGGCTCGGGTATCCGCGGCGCGCGCTGCGCCTGCACGCGGCCGCCGTCGCTATCAGGGACAGCCACGGCGGGGCGGTCCCCGGTGCCTACACCGAACTCCTGGAACTCCCGGGCGTGGGCAGCTACACAGCAGCCGCTGTTGCCGCCTTCGCCTTTGGCCGCCGGGAAACGGTGGTGGACACCAACATCCGCCGGGTCCACGCACGCCTGGTCTCGGGCTCGGCGCTGCCGTCGCAGGCCTTGACCGCCGCCGAAATGCGGCTGGCGGCATCGCTGCTGCCGGAAGACCCGGCCGCTTCGGTGCGCTGGAACGCCTCCGTGATGGAACTCGGCGCGATGGTCTGCACGGCCCGGGCCCCCAAGTGCGGGCAGTGCCCGGTCCGTGATTCCTGCGCCTGGCTTGCCGCCGGCGAGCCGCCGCCGACTTACACGCCAAAGGGCCAGTCATGGCATGGCACGGACCGGCAGGTGCGCGGCGCTGTGATGGCTGTCCTGCGCGTGGCCGAGGACCCCGTGGCGCCGGAGCTGTTCCACCAGGCCCCGGCGGACTTGGGCTTCGAACCGCATGGAATCGGGATTCCCCTCGCGGCCCTGCACCGGCTCAATGCGGCTCCCGAACAGCTGGAACGCGCGCTGGCCGGCCTGCTGGGAGACGGGCTCGCGGAACTGCACCAGGGCGGCTTCCGGCTCCCTGCCTGAGGATCTACGCTGGAGCATGCGCAAGCTGGCGGCCGTGGCCGCTCTGGCCCTCACCGCCGTCCTGGTCACCTCGTGCCGGCCGGAGGCCGTTTGTCCGGCGATCGCGC
The DNA here is from genome assembly GCF_056394205.1 of Arthrobacter sp. 10T413_2. Taxonomy (NCBI): domain Bacteria; kingdom Bacillati; phylum Actinomycetota; class Actinomycetes; order Micrococcales; family Micrococcaceae; genus Arthrobacter; species Arthrobacter sp. 10T413_2. The sequence continues at coordinate 5,649 of NZ_JBFTHK010000065.1, forward strand.
AGGCGCCGGTGGTGTCGTTGACCGTGGACCGGGAGTACGCCCTGTCCGTGAAGACTATTCACCTGTTGGTCTGCCAGGACGGCCGCTGTAAGGAAGCGGACCTGGAACTGGCTCCGGGGAGCGTCGCCGTGGACCAAGGCTGCAAACCGGGTCCCGCGGGCCTCGACGGCGTCTGTTCGGCCACGTCTTCCCCCGACGGCACCCGGACCGGGATGCTGATGATGGAGACGTTGACCGCCAACCGGATCGAGGTGACGGCCACGGGCACGTCCCTCACCGGGGACCCGTTGCCGGCACGGAACGCGGCTTTCACGCCCCGCGTGGCGCATCCGTTTGGAGAGCAGTGCGGAAGCTTCATCACGGCCCACGTGGTGCTCGACGCGGCCGGCCTTCGGCCGTCGCCCTAGCTCATATTCCCCGGATTCAGACGTGCCCGGCCCGGACGCCCCTCCGCGCCCGGGCTACGCCCGGCCGGACAAGACCTAGGGCTCGCCGAACCCCGAGCTGACCAGGCGTTCCAGATAGCCCACCGCTTTGGCGGCGTCCGGGCCGCTGGCCTCCACATGCAGGACGGTTCCCTTGCCGGCGGCAAGCATCATGAGCTCCGTCATGGAGGCGCCGTCCGCCCCGTTGACGGTGACGTCGGCGTCCATGGCGGACAGTCCCCCGGCGATTTTGGCTGCCGGCCGGGCATGCATGCCGGCCTGGTTGACGAGCTCGAAGTCCCCCGTGGCGTCCGGCGGCTGCTGGTGCACGTGTTCAGCCTCCGCGGGGTGGACCGGGGGCCGGTAGACGGCTTCGGCGGCGTCCTTCACCGCCGCTGCGTCGGCCCCCGTCTGTGCCGCCACCGCAGCGGCCACGAGTCCTTCCACCAGGGGTGCGTCCGCGAGCAGCACGGATTCCGGATCCGCCGCGAACTCCGCTGCGGACTCGGCCGTCATCACGGCGGATCCGAGGTCGGTGAGCACCACGACGCCGTCACCGGCGGCCTTTTCGAGGGCCGCCATGACCTTCTCCAGGCTGGTGCCGATCCGGCCGTCGTCGGTGCCTCCGGCGGGGAGGATGAGGACGTCGGGCGCCATTTGCGCGGCGAGTTCGGCGGCACCGTCCGCGATTTTTGCACTGTGCGAGACGACGACAAGCCGGACTGTCATTCGGCTGCTCCGGCCGCGGCGCGCAGGATCAGTGCGCTGGAGACCGCTCCGGGGTCGCGGTGGCCGATGCTGCGCTCCCCCAGGTAGCTGGCACGGCCCTTGCGGGCGAGCATCGGATCCGTGGAAACGGCCCCTGCCTCGGCCGCTTCCGCCGCGGACACGAGGACTTTCCGGACGTCGCCGTCCCCAGCCGCGGCAGCGGCCGCCTCGATCGCGGGAGTCCACGCGTCCACCATGGTCTTGTCCCCGGATTCTGCCTTTCCGCGGGCAACGATTCCGTCGCGGGCGGCCTGCAGGGCCGTGGCCAGGGTGGCGGCGTCGACGTCGGAAGTGTCTCCCAGCGCGGTGGCGGCCCGCAGGAACGCCGTGCCGTAGAGCGGGCCGGCGGCCCCGCCGACCTTGGACATCAGCGTCATGGCGGTCAGTTTCAGGGCCGCGCCCGGGGTTTCCGGCGGCGCCTCGGCGAGTTTGACCATTACGGCCTTGAAGCCGCGGTCCATGTTCTCGCCGTGGTCCGAGTCCCCGATTGGCCGGTCCAGCTCGATCAGCTCAACCCGGTGCTCCGCCATGGCCTGCGCTGACAGCGTCAGCCAGCGCACGGCCCAGCCGACATCCAGCCCCACGGTCAGACGCCCCAGCGGAGGGCCGCGGTGTGCACGGGAGCGTCCCAGAGCGACGTCATTTCGTCATCGAGGCGCAGGACCGTGATGGAGCAGCCCTGCATCTCAAGGGAGGTGATGTAGTTGCCCACGAGCGAGCGGGCCACGGTGACGCCCTGCTCCGCGAGCCTCTGCGCGGCCCGGCGGTAAACGATGTACAGCTCGCTCGCCGGGGTGCCGCCCATGCCGTTGACGAACAGAAGCACCTTGTCCCCGGAGCTCAGGCCGAGGTCGCTGACCACGGGGTCCAGAAGCCGGTCGGTGATGCCGTCGGCGTTTTCCATGGGGATCTTGTGCCGTCCCGGCTCGCCGTGGATGCCGATCCCGATCTCGATCTCGTTTTCCTCGAGCTCGAAACTGGGGACGCCCGCGTGCGGAACGGTGCAGGCGGACAATGCCACGCCCATGCTGCGCACGTTCTGGTTGACGCGGTCACCGATCGCGGCGACGGCGTCTAGGTTATCGCCGCGCTCGGCGGCGGCGCCGGCGATCTTCTCGACCAGGACCGTGCCGCCGACGCCGCGGCGGCCGGCGGTGTACAGCGAGTCCTGCACGGCGACGTCGTCGTTGACCAGGACGGCGCGGACCTCGATGCCTTCGGCCTGCGCGAGTTCGGCGGCGGTCTCGAAGTTGAGGACGTCGCCAGTGTAGTTCTTCACGATATGCACAACGCCGGCGCCGGAATTCACGGCCATCGTGGCCGGCAGGATCTGGTCCGGTGTGGGCGAAGTGAAGACGGCGCCGGGAACGGCGGCGTCGAGCATGCCCATTCCCACATAGCCGCCGTGCAGCGGCTCGTGCCCGCTGCCGCCGCCGGAGACGAGTCCGACCTTCCCGGCCACCGGCGCGTCCTTACGCACGATGTACTTAGGGTCGGCAAAAACGGTCACGAGGTCGGCATGCGCAAGCCCGAACCCTTCCACTGACTCGTCGACCACGGCTTTGGGATCATTGATGAGTTTCTTCATGGCGGTGCTCCCTGGATGGTGTCCTGGCTGCTTGCTTAGACCCTACTACCGGGGCACGGCCGGCGGTAGGCTCCCGTTTCCCCTTGTGAGGCTTCCTGCCGGGGCTGCGATCGCCCGTGCCGGCGCGATGGTGCCGCGGCGGGCTCTTGGGCTCCGACGACGATTCAGACTTGCGTGTCGGCCCATGCCGGAAAGTGCGGCCAGGCATCGCCGCCCAGCCAGGAAAACGGCGGCGCGGCGAGTCGGCCCTTGCGGGTGCGGGACGCGGCCGGCGGCCCGGAGGCGGATCCCGGGCCGGCCGTTCGTCCGCCTACGGGTGCATCGGCACCGGGCGACAACTGATTCGCAGGTTCCGGCGATGCCTGGTCCGGTGTATCGAGCGAGTGGACCGGCGGCGCTGCCGGGGCGCTGGCGGCTGTCCTGGGCATATCTTTGCCGGGCGAAGCGGAGAAATCGGGAAAAATCACGTCGTTATGCAATTTTTTGCCTCCGGAAGTATGGCGGCCCACCCCCTGGGCCGGCATCAGTTTATCCACCAAATTTATTGAATGGAAGCCCCGGCCCTGCCCGGCCCTGCGAGGCCCTGCGGGGTGCGGCGCGGCGCGGCGGGCCGCGGCGGGGCGGCTGCCCGCCGCCGGACCTAGAACGCCGGGGACGGCGTCGGAGCTGCTGGGGCAATCGCGTGGCCATGCCGGAACAGGTTCTGCGGATCCAATTCTGCTTTGGCTTCGCTGAGCCGGCGGCGGGAGCCTTCCGGCCAGGCCTTGGCGGCGTCGTCGGCGGATTCGACGTGGCCGTGCATGTTCACGGCGGTGCCGCCGGTGCCAAACGGTGCCAGCGTTCGGCGGGCGGCCGCGATGGCTGCCGGGACAAGGTCGGCGCTCTCCGGCATCATGACGCCCACTGCGAAGAACGACCACGCGGCGTCCCGCCCGGCCACGTGGTCGCCGTGGCCCGAAGGCGCCGCCGGGGCTGCGAGGGCTCCGCCCATCAGCCGGATCTCAGCCAGGAGGAGGGGTGCGTTGCTGTCCGGGCCGGCGACTTCCAGGAGCGCCTCCGCGAGTGCCTCGTCCAGTTCATTTAGCAGCATGCCGCCTTCGCGCACCGGGACGGGATTCTCCGGGTCCTGGTGCACCGCGTCGACCTGCGTGAATGGCAGCGGACCGGAGAGGTCGGCCAGGACCGGTGCCACGCCGCGCATCGGGTCAAGGAGGCGTTGGCCCTCAGCGGCAGTCCCTTGCCAAGCGAACCGCAGGTGCATCACGAAGCGCCCACGCAGTAACTCCGGGATGTCCTCGAGTTCGGGCAGCCGCAGGAAAGCGAGCGAAGCCGAGGCGTCCGCAGGAAGCGCCGGCGCCCATTCACGGAAGGCCGCGAGGACTTCCCGGGCCCGCTCGCCGGGATAGAAGATCCCGCCCGCGTAAAGCTCGCCGGCCGGGAAGAGCCTGAACTCCATGGCGGTGACGATGCCGAAGTTGCCCTTGCCGCCGCGCAGGAGCGCAAACAGCCGGGGGTTGTTGTACTGGTCCACGCGGTGCTGGACGCCGTCGGGCGTCACGACCTCAACGGCCAGCACATGGTCTGACGCGAAGCCGTACTTTCGGCCGAGCAGCGGCAGCCCTCCGCCCACGGTGTAGCCCACGACGCCGACGTCGGTGGCGGATCCGTGCAGGCCCATCAGCCCATAGGGTGCGGCGGCGGCCACGACCTCGCGCCAGCGGATGCCGGCACCGACCCGGGCCGTGCGCTCTTCCGGGTCGATGTCGAGGTCCAGGAGCCTGCGGGTGCTGACCAGGAGCCCGTCCGTGATGGCGTTGGCGGCCCCGTGCCCCGTGGCCTGGACCGAAATCGACATGCCGCGTTCGGCGGCCCAGCGGACGGCTGCTGCGACGTCGTCGGCGTCGGCAGCGGCGAGGACCAGATCGGGGGTGTGGCGGGTGGCCAGGTTGAAGGCCGCGGTTTCCTGGTCATAGGCGGAGTCTCCGGGGAGGTAGACGAGTCCGCGGACGCGCAGCTGGAGGGAGGTTTTTTCGTGAGCGGAGGCGTGAGGGCGCATGGGGTACCTTCAGGTAGGCGGATCGCTCCCCAGCGCGCTCTTAGCAGTTTATAGATCGAGTGGATATATCGGAAGATCTATAAATCAGGCATTTTGGGCGCGCCCTACAGCTCCTTGATCATCCGGGTGTTGCCCAGCGTGTTCGGCTTGACCCGCGCCAGGTCCAGGAACTCGGCGACGCCTTCGTCATGGGAGCGCAGGAGCTCCGAATACACCACAGGGTCGACGGCGGTCTGGTCAGCCATGACTTCAAAGCCGTGCTTCTTGAAGAAATCCACTTCAAACGTCAGGCAGAAGACGCGCGACACGCCCAGGTCCCGGGCGTCCTCCAGCAGGCGCTCCACGAGCGCGTGCCCCACGCCTTTGCCGCGCCAGGCATCGGAGGCCGCGAGGGTGCGCACCTCGGCGAGGTCCTCCCACATGACGTGCAGCGCCCCGCAGCCGATCACCTCGCCGTCGTCCGATTCGGCAATCCGGAATTCCTGCAGGCTTTCGTAGTAGGCCACAGTTTCCTTGGCCATGAGGATCCGCTGCTCGGCCAGCGGCGCAACCAAGGTCTTGATGGCGGCGACGTCGCCGGTGCGGGAAGGGCGGATGCGGATCGTCTCAGTCACAGCCCAATCTTACGGGTGCCCCGGTGACCGGCCCGCGGCCGGCCCCCGGGTACGCGGCGTCAGAGACCCAGTTCGTCAGGGACGGGGAGGTCCTTGTCCAGCAGGTGCCGGGCGAGGAAGTGCTCCACGACGCCGTACCAGACCTTGGCGTGCTGCGGCTGCAGGATCCAGTGGTTCTCGTCCGGGAAGTACAGGAAACGGTGGTCGGTTTCGCCGTTCGCGTCGGCCGCGAGCTGTGACTTGGCCAGCAGTTCGTACCAGAGCCGGAGCCCCTCGCCGATCGGCACGCGGTAGTCCTTGTCGCCGTGGATGACCAGCATGGGAGTCCGGATGTTGTCGACGTGCAGGTGCGGGGAGTTCTCCATCGCCATCTCGGCCGTCATTTCCTTGAGCCAGTACTGCGCGGCGTCCGTGGTGGGACCGAACTGGTCCAGGGCCCAGAGGCTGGCGTGCGTGATGATTGCCTTGAAGCGGTCCGTGTGCCCGGCTACCCAGTTGGCCATGTAGCCGCCGAAGGATCCGCCCATGGCGGCCGTGCGCTCCTGGTCGATGTCGGGGCGCTGCACGACGGCGTCGGTCACGGCCATCAGGTCCGTGTACGGCGCCTTGCCCCATTCGCCCCAGCCGCGCTGGATGTGGTCCTGGCCGTAGCCGGTGGAGAGGGCCGGGTCCGGCAACAGCACCGCGTAGCCGCGGGCCACCAGCAGCCAGGGGTTCCAGCGCCAGGTCCACGCGTTCCAGGATCCCAGCGGACCGCCGTGGATCCAGAGCAGCAGCGGGGCCGGGTTCGCGGCGGACGCGCCCTCCGGAAGGGCCAGGTACGCGGGCACCCGGGCGCCGTCGGCCACCGACGTCTCCACACGCTCGAGCGTCCCCTTGTACTGCGGTCGCTCCGCCGGCGCGGGCAGGCGGACGACGCTGCCGGAGGCGAGGTCGATCCGCACGGGTTCGGCGGGAAATTCGTAGGAGCTGCGCAGGGCGTAGGCGCTGTGCCCGTCCGGTGCGACCACGACGTCGGTGTACGCGGCGTCGTCGGCTGTCAGGCGGGACACCCGGGCAGCCTGGCCGGGTTCCCCTGCGACCGGGATCCGGAAAACCGGCGCGGCGCCGTCCTCGTCCGCGGTGACCAGCAGGGCCGATCCGTCCGGCAGCCAGGCGGCGGGGCGCGCCCAGCGGTCCCAGTCGTGGGCAACGGGCGTCAGCGCGCCCCCGTCCGCCGGTACGGCGACGTCGAGAAGGTGGAGCTTGATCTGCGGCGCCGCAAACGGGGTGGTATCGCTTTCACTGACCACCACGAGGCTCCGGTTGTCCGGGCTGACAGGTCCCGGGTAATAGTGCATCCCGTCCGTGTCCAGCAGCACCGTCCGGGTGCCGGTGGCGACGTCGATCGCCACCAGCACGGAGCGCGAATCGGCGTTCGCAAGCGGCTTCGTGAAGCTGCTGTAAATGGTCCTGCCGTCCGGGCTGATCACCGTCTGGGCGTCCCTGAGCCTGTTGCCGGCGTCGGGCGTCAGGCTGCGGAGCTTCAGCGGCGGCGCGGCGTCGACCGTCGCCGGCTTTCCGGCCTCCAGTGGCTCTCCGGGTTCGACGGCGAACAGCCGCGGCTGCGCCGGGCCGAGGTCGGCGTCCCAGTAGCGGACGGGGTAGCCGCTGTGCAGGATGGCTGCGACCTTGTTGTCATTGCGGGCCTTGCGGCGTTCCTCGTCATTGTCCTCGTCGGTGGATCCGGCGAGGACCGGGGCCGCGACCGCCAAGGTGTCCGCATCCGCGGCTGCCAGGACGCCGCTGATCCCGCCGGCGCGGGAAAGGGCCACCCGGGCTTCGCCGCCGCCGGACGGGAGCATCCAGAGGGCGTTGACGGGGTCGGCCTCGGGGCTCTCCGGATCGGGACGGGCGGAGGTGAAGTAGAGGTCCCCGTTGGCTGCAAACACCGCGCCCGTTTCCCCCTTGGCACTGCGCGTGATCCGGCGGGCCTGCGTGGCCCCGTTCGGGTCAACTTCCCACAACGCTGTGCAGTATTCGGTGCCCTTGGCGTTCAGTGTGGCCACGGTGGTAACCAGTCGCCCACCGTCGGGGCTCAGCGCCAGACCACTCACTCGGGGAATTGCGAGGTAATGGTCCAGGTCATGGAAGGGGGTCTCGGGTTGTTCGCTCAGGGTCACTGAGTCCTTGGCAGCCATGCACCGATTCAACACCCCCTGTGGCGTCGATCACAAAAAGTTCACTGAGAGTGAACCGGTCGTTTCATAGTGCCCGGATCCTTGCGGGACACACCGGCCGGGTCGGCCAGCCGCCGGAATCGCAGCGTCCTTTCAGGGGGGCTTGGCATGATGGGTCCATGAACCCTGAAAAGTCCCTGCCCAGACGCTCCATGCTGCTCGGCGCGGCCGCCACGGTTGGTGGCGGCCTGGCCCTTTCCGCGTGCGCCGCCCAACCCTCGGACAGCGCGGCCCCCTCGACGGCCGCCGACGCATCGGCGCCTGCGGGCACGCCTGTCCGGGTCGGCAAGCTCAGCGAGGTGAACGTGGGCGCCACTGCCACCGGGACCGCCAACGGAAAAACAGTGGTCATTTTCCGGCCCACGGACCAGAAGGTCCTGGCCTATGACGCGACGTGCACCCACGCCGGCTGCCCGGTGGCCCCGTCCGGCCAGAATTTCGAATGCCCGTGCCACGGCTCCGCCTTCAAGGGCGCGGACGGAAGTGTCATAACGGGTCCGGCGCGCAGCCCCCTCGCGCCCCTGACCGCCGCCATCGACGGGGACTGGATCACCGTCACGGCCTGACGGCCACCGCCGGGCGCCAGTTGGCGTCCGCTCGGCGCCACACAGCAAGAGGCCCCGCCCATTCCCTTTCGGGAGCGGACGGGGCCTCTTGAATTATCGCCTTTGGAATTACTGCTTAGACGCTCGGAGCGATCTCCGGGATTCGCGGCTTGGCGTTGCCCGCGAACGTGAACTTCGCGTCGTCGCCCTCACCTTCGACATCCACCACCACGATGTCGCCGGAGTGCAGCTCGCCGAAGAGGATCTTCTCGGAGAGCTGGTCCTCGATCTCGCGCTGGATGGTGCGGCGCAGCGGCCGGGCACCCATCGCGGGATCGTAGCCGCGGGTCGCGAGCAGGATCTTGGCCGCGGGCGTGAGCTCGATGCCCATGTCCTTGTCCTTGAGTCGCTTCTCGAGCCGGGCCACGAACATGTCCACGATTTCGATGATCTCGTCCTGGGTCAGCTGCGGGAAGACCACAACGTCGTCAACACGGTTGAGGAACTCGGGGCGGAAGTGCTGCTTGAGCTCTTCGGTGACGCGGGCGCGCATCCGGTTGTAGCCGGTCTGCGTGTCCGTGCCCGACTGGAAGCCGGTGGCAACGCTCTTGGAGATGTCCCGGGTGCCGAGGTTCGTGGTCATGATGATCACGGTGTTCTTGAAGTCCACCACGCGGCCCTGCGAGTCGGTCAGGCGGCCGTCTTCCAGAATCTGCAGCAGCGAGTTGAAGAGATCGGCGTGCGCCTTCTCCACTTCGTCGAACAGGACCACGGAGAACGGACGACGGCGGACCTTCTCGGTCAGCTGCCCGCCCTCTTCGTAGCCCACGTAACCCGGAGGGGCGCCGAAGAGCCGCGACACGGTGTGCTTCTCCGAGTACTCGGACATGTCCAGGGTGATCAGCGCGTCTTCCTCGCCGAACAGGAACTCCGCGAGAGCCTTGGCGAGCTCGGTCTTGCCGACGCCGGTGGGGCCGGCGAAGATGAACGAACCGCCCGGACGCTTGGGGTCCTTCAGGCCTGCACGGGTGCGCCGGATCGCCTGGGACAGGGCCTTGATGGCCTCGTTCTGGCCGACCACACGCTTGTGCAGCTCGTCTTCCATCTTCAGCAGGCGCGAGGACTCTTCCTCGGTCAGCTTGAAGACCGGAATGCCGGTGGAGTTGGCAAGCACCTCGGCGATGAGATCCTCATCAACCTCGGAGATGTCGTCCATGCCGCCGGTCTTCCACTGGCGTTCCTTCTCGGCGCGCTCGGCAATGAGCTTCTGCTCCTTGTCGCGCAGCGACGCGGCACCTTCGAAGTCCTGCGCGTCAATCGCGGATTCCTTCTCCAGCTTCATGGCTGCGATCTTCTCGTCCATGACCTTGAGCTCCGGCGGAGCGGTCATGCGGCGGATGCGCAGCCGCGCACCGGCCTCGTCGATCAGGTCGATCGCCTTGTCCGGAAGGAAGCGGTCCGAGATGTAGCGCTCGGACAGCGCCGCGGCTGAGGCGAGGGCGCCGTCGGTAATGGTGACGCGGTGGTGCGCCTCGTACCGGTCGCGGAGGCCCTTGAGGATCTCGATCGCGTGTGCAACGGAGGGTTCCTTGACCTGGATCGGCTGGAAGCGGCGCTCCAGCGCTGCATCCTTTTCGATGTGCTTGCGGTATTCGTCCAGCGTGGTGGCACCGATCGTCTGGAGCTCGCCGCGGGCCAGCATGGGCTTCAGGATCGAGGCCGCATCGATGGCGCCTTCGGCGGCACCGGCACCCACCAGGGTGTGGATCTCATCGATGAACAGGATGATGTCGCCGCGGGTACGGATCTCCTTGAGAACCTTCTTGAGGCGCTCTTCAAAGTCACCGCGGTAGCGGGAACCGGCCACGAGGGACCCGAGGTCCAGGGTGTACAGCTGCTTGTCCTTGATGGTCTCCGGGACATCGCCACGGACGATCGCCTGGGCGAGGCCTTCGACGACGGCGGTCTTGCCGACGCCGGGCTCGCCGATCAGCACCGGATTGTTCTTGGTGCGGCGGGAAAGGACCTGCATGACGCGTTCCATTTCCTGCTCGCGGCCGATCACCGGGTCCAGCTTGTTCTCCCGCGCCGCCTGGGTCAGGTTGCGGCCGAACTGGTCCAGGACGACGGAGCCCGCGGGGGTGCCCTCGGCCTGGCTGGAACCGACGCCGGCTCCGGTGGACTCCTTGCCCTGGTAGCCGGACAGCAGCTGGATGACCTGCTGGCGGACCCGGTTGAGGTCGGCGCCGAGCTTGACGAGCACCTGGGCGGCCACACCTTCACCCTCGCGGATGAGGCCGAGGAGGATGTGCTCGGTTCCGATGTAGTTATGGCCCAGCTGCAGGGCCTCGCGCAGCGAGAGCTCCAGGACCTTCTTGGCGCGCGGGGTGAAGGGGATGTGTCCGGACGGGGCCTGCTGGCCCTGGCCGATGATCTCCTGCACCTGCTCGCGGACACCGTCGAGCGAAATGCTCAAGGATTCAAGGGCTTTGGCAGCAACACCTTCACCCTCATGGATCAGACCCAAGAGGATGTGTTCGGTACCAATGTAATTGTGGTTCAGCATGCGTGCCTCTTCTTGGGCAAGCACAACTACGCGACGGGCACGGTCCGTAAATCGCTCAAACATTTCGCCACACTCCTAGCTACGACGTACTTTGATGCTACGTGCCCGGGTTCCAGATTTGGGGCTTGTTCGCCACAGGGGAAACCGAAGGGTTGCGCTCCCCGGCCCGGACGCTGTCCGGATGCCCCACGGATCCCGCCTGCGGCCGTCCGGACGAGCGCAGGCGCGGGACCCGGGAGACAGTCCGGCGGCACCCTCGCAGCGGCTCCGGCGGCGCCGGCCGCCCCGCCGGGAGCGCCCGGGCCGCCGTTCCGCACATACCGCCGTCGGCATAGCAATGCCCCCGTCAGATAACGGGGGCATTAGCATTTGATGCGCAGACTTCATAGGGCCATTGATACTGGCCCGGACGCGGAGGTCCGGACTAGGAATTAGCCTTTTGGTAGGCTTCCTGAATTTCAGCCTGGATACGTCCGCGGCTGTTTACCGCATAGCCGTTGTCCCGTGCCCACTGACGGATCTGGGCAGAGTCCTGATTCCGTCCGCTTGAAATTTTGGTGCGCGTGGCGCGGCCGCTTGATGTCTTGCGTGCATGCCCCACAAACCGCTCCAACGCGGAACGCAGGTCTGACGCATTGCCGGACGACAGGTCTATTTCATAGCTCACGCCGTCCAGGCCAAACCGGACAGTTTCGTCCGCGGATCCCCCATCCAGATCATCAACGAGGATGATTTTCACTTTCTGTGCCATAAATGACTCTCTTTCCAAAAGGACGAGCGTTTAGAAAAGCAGGATGTATCTGTAAAAAGTATCCTCCGGGTTACAGCAGAGAGTCAAAGCGTATAACTCCGGTCAAAGGAAACCCGCTCACAGCAATAGGGACTATTGCTCCATTCAGGGGAATTAGCCCCTGGCGGGCCCGGATTCCGGTCCCGGGTTTTGAGCTTCCGCCCGAGCGTCCGCTTCGGCCTGAGCGCGGGCTTCTGCCTGGCGCTCCGATTTATCGGCATTGAATATGGATTTCATGGCAAACCAGAAAAGCAGGCCCACCACGATGGGAGGCACCAATACGGCGATGTAGTCCATGCTCAGTGTCCTTCAGGCTTCAACAGGGGGAAGAGGATGGTCTCGCGGATGCCGGCGCCGGTGAAGAGCATGACGAGGCGGTCGATGCCCAGGCCGATCCCGCCCATGGGCGGCGCGCCGTACTCGAGCGCGCGGAGGAAGTCTTCATCCAGCTGCATGGCCTCGACATCGCCCGCGGCGGAGCGGCGGGACTGTTCGGTGAGGCGTTCTCGCTGGATCACAGGGTCGATCAGTTCGGAGAAGGCCGTGCCGCGCTCCATGCCGCCGATGATGAGGTCCCAGGCCTCGATCAGGCGGCCGTCCTCGCGGTGATGGCGGGCCAGCGGCTGGGCGGACGGCGGATAGTCGTAGACGAATGTGGGGTTGAGCAGAGTGGGCTCCACCAGCTCGCCGAAGAGCTCGACGACGAGTTTCTCGGCGTCCCAGGCGGCGTCGACCTTGACCTCGTGCTTGGCGGCCAGTTCCAGCAGTTCGGAGACCGTGGTGTCGGGGGTGATTTCCTGGCCGACGAATTCGGAGAGCCCCGGGTAAACCGCCATCCAGGCCCAGTCGCCGTCGAGGTTGATCTCCCCCGCCTCCGTCTGCAGGACCCGGCCCACGCCGGCGGCGTCGGCGGCGTCCAGGATGATCTCCTTGATCCGGTCCGCCATGACGAACTGGTCGGCCCAGGCCTCGTAGGACTCCAAGGTGGTGAACTCGGGGCTGTGGGTGGAGTCCACGCCCTCGTTGCGGAAGACCCGGCCCATGTCATAGACGCGGTCGATCCCGCCGACCACCGTGCGCTTGAGGTAGAGCTCGGTGGCGATGCGCAGGGTCATCTTCTGGTCGAAGGCGTTCATGTGCGTCTCGAAGGGACGGGCCGTGGCGCCGCCGTGAACCAGCTGCAGCATGGGGGTTTCCACCTCGACGTAGCCCTGGCGGTGCAGGGTTTCGCGGATGGAGCGGGTGATCGCGGCGCGGGTGTAAACCATCTCGCGGGCTTCGTCACGGACAATGAGGTCCACGTAGCGCTGGCGGACCCGAGTTTCCTCGTTCAGCCCGGCGTGCAGCACGGGCAGCGGGCGCAGCGCCTTCGAGGCCATGGTCCAGGAGTCCGCCATGACGGACAGCTCGCCGCGGCGTGAGGAGATGACCTCGCCGGTGATGAAGACGTGGTCGCCGAGGTCCACGAGGGACTTCCAGTCCGCGAGCGCCTCCTCGCCGATGTTGGCCAGGCTCAGCATGACCTGCAGCCGGACCGCCTTGCCGTCCAGGCCGCCCTCCTGGAGAGTGGCGAAGCAGAGTTTGCCCGTGTTGCGGACGAAGACAATGCGGCCGGTCACGCCGACGACGTCGCCGGTGGTTTCGTCGGCCTGCAGGTGGGCGTATTTCTCGCGGATTTCCGTGAGCGAGTGCGTACGCTCGACACCCACCGGATAAGCCTCGACGCCGCGTTCGATCAGCTTGGCGCGCTTCTCCATGCGGATGCGCGTCTGTTCGCTGGCATCGTGCGGCTCGGCGGCGTTGTGCGGGGCAGGGGTGTTTTGGGAAGTCACAATCCCCAAGTTTACCGTCGATTTCCGCCCGGTCAGGTCCCGGTCAGGTGCCGGCAGGTTCGGCCGGGCGGTGACTGTGCAGTCCGGGGGCGGGAATAGACTCAGGGCTGTGGAGACGTGGACCGTAAAGACCGACGACGGCGAGGGGCACCTCGAGCTGCATACGTTCCGTCCGGAGGCGCCCGAGCCGGGCGGATCGGCCGCCGCGGGCGCCGCACCCGGCGCTGGATCCGGCGTCGTCGTCGTGCACGGGACGCTGGTGACCGATGCGCTCTACCGGCCCTTTGCCCGAAAGCTCAGCCGGCTGCTGGGCCGGCCGGTGCACTGCTACAACCGGCGGGGGCGCGCCGGTTCCTCGCCCCAGCCGGCAGACTATTCGGCGGCCACGGAGGTGGCCGACCTGGCAGCGGTGCTGCGCGAGACCGGCGCCAGCGACGTCGTGGCCCACAGCTATGGCGGCTTTGTGGCTCTCCAGGCCGCCCGGAGCGTGCCGATCCGCAGGATGGTGACCTATGACGCGGCCGTCAGCCTTTCGGGGAACCTCAACCGGCGCTGGCGGCCCGAGCTTGAGCGGTCGGTGGCCGCCGGCAAGCTGGACGAGGCCTGGGCCCATTTGGTGCAGGGTCTGGAGACGGCCGGCCCGGTGTCCCGGCTGCCGCTGGGCGCGCTGCGCATGCTGAGCATCCTCTCGGCGAGGACCAGCCTGGGCGCCGAAATGCGGGAACTCCTGCCCACGGCCGTCGCCGAGATGCGGGCCGTGCTGGATGCTGACGCCGAGGTCGCCGATTTCACCTCCATCACCACCCCCACGCTGATGCTCAGCGGCGGCTGGAGCCCGGCGTACTTCGCCGAGACGGGCCGCCAACTCGCCGCCGCCGTCCCCGCGCTGACCTTCGCTGTCGTTCCCGGGCAGCTCCACGAAGGCCCCATCCGGCCCGGCAACAGGCTGGCCCTCCGGGCAGCGCGGTTCCTCCTCGGCGGGCCCGGTGCTGCGTCCACGGCTACGGGCCGAGGGATAGGCAGCATTACCGGAACAATGGCTGGCGGCATGCCCGGCATCTACGGGCGGATCCCCGGCCGCTCGCGGCGGCCCGGGCCGGGCCGCTGACGGACCGCCGACGCGGCCTGCCGTTAGAATCGGGGGCGACCCTTTCGAAAGGACCCCCTTGGCCAAGCTCTATTTCCGCTACGGCGCCATGAACTCCGGCAAGTCCACGGGGCTGCTGCAGGCGGCGTTCAACTATGAAGAACGCGGACAGCGGGTGCTTCTGGCCAAGCCGGACGTGGACACCAAGGGCGACGCCGACGTCGTGTCCCGCCTCGGCATGACCCGTTCGGTGGACTTCCTGATCCCCGCCGGCGCGTCAGCCCGCGACCTCTTCACGGCGCAGGCCCACGGGGACGATCCCGATGCCCTGCTGCAGCACGTGGAGACCTCGCCCGTGGCCTGCCTGCTGGTGGACGAGGCGCAGTTCCTGGAACCGGCGCAGGTGGACGACCTCTTCCGCATTGCGGTCCTGGACAACGTCCCCGTGCTGGCGTACGGCATCCGCACCGACTTCCGGACCCGGGCTTTCCCCGGTTCGCTGCGGCTGCTGGAAATTGCGCATACCCTCGAAGAGCTCAAGACCATCTGCCGCTGCGGACGGAAGGCCATCTTCAACACCCGCCGGATCGGGGACCATGTGGTTTTCGACGGCGACCAGGTGGCAATCGACGGCCAGGACGTCTGGTACGAGTCGCTCTGCGGCGCCTGCTACCTCGAGGTCTCCGGCGGCCGGCTGGGCAACTAGCACCGGGACTCAGTGCACCGTCTACTGCATGGCGGCGTGTGCTCGGCTAGGCTCGGAGCATGACCCGCGAGAACATCAGAACCCCCGACGGCGGAACGATCGAGCTTTTCAGCACCGGCGCCGAGCTCGCCTCGGCGGGCTCGGGCATCGTCGTCGTGCCGGCTTCGATGGTGACGGCCGCCGATTACACGCGTTTCGCGCAGAAGCTCAGCGCGTCGCTGGGCCGGCCTGTGCACACCTTCAACCGGCGCGGACGCGGCTCGTCCTCCCCGCAGCCGGAGGACTACACCCTGGACGTGGACATCCACGACCTCGACGCCGTCATGAAGCACACGTCCAGCACGGACGTCTTCGGCCACAGCTTCGGCGGCGCGGTGGCCCTGCACGCGGCCCGCACCCTGCCGGTGGAACGCCTGGCGGTCTACGACCCCGCCGTGTCGGTCAACCACAGCGTCACGGCGGACTGGACGCCCGAATACGAGCGGGCGACGGCGGCCGGCGACGACGACCGCGCCCTCGCCGTCCTGCTCAAGGGCCTGGAGACCGGGAGCGCCCTGTCCCGGATGCCGTTGTCCATGCTGACGCTGGCGAACAAGCTCTCGGCGGGCACCCCGATCGGCAAGCAGCTGCGCGACCTCATGCAGACCGGCGTGCGGGAGATCAAGGCGATCATCGCGGCGGACATGCCGGCGGAGCCGTTCCTGGAACTGCCGCTGGAGACGCTGATCATCGTCGGCGAAAAGAGCCCTGCCTACTTCGGTGTGGCCTGCGCCCAGATCCACGACGTCCTCTCCGGATCCAGCTACACGATCCTGCCGGGCATGGGCCACGACGGCGTGAACAAGGCACCGGACAAGCTCATCGCCGAACTCAGCGCGTTCTACGCGGGCTGACGCCCGGCCACCAACCCACGAAGCAACGCGGGGATCCTTCGCGGCCGCCCGGACGTCCCGGCATGGCCGCGAGGTGACCCCGCGTTGCTGGTTTTCTCTTAGTGGGCGACGGGCTGTGCCACGCCTGCGGTCTTGCGCATCATGGCGGACAGCACGACGGCGCCGAGCGCTATGACGGCCGCCGTCAGGAACGCCGCGTGCATGCCGGCCACCATGCCCGAGGCTGCGGCCACGAACGCATAGATCGAGACCAGGAGCGCAGTGCCGGCGGCGCCGGCCACCTGCTGCAGTGTGCTCATGATGGCTGAGCCGTGGGAGTACAGGTGCGGGGGCAACGGGTTCAGGCCGGTCGTGAAGGCCGGGGTGAACACGAGCGCGAGGCCCAGGCTCAGGGTCACATGCAGGGCAATGATCCACCCCACCGGTGACGCGGCGTCCAGCATGGAGAACTGCCACAGGGACAGCACCATCATGACCGAGCCCGTCACCGTCAGCGGCAGGGGGCCGACCTTGTCGAAAACGCGGCCGATGAAGGGCCCCAGCAGGCCCATGGCCAGGCCGCCCGGAAGCAGCACCAGGCCGGTTTCGAGCGACTTCAGGCCGCGGATCTCCTGCAGGTACAACGGCAGCAGGATTACCGCGCCGAACAACGCGACCATGGCCACGACCAGCAGGAGTACGGACACCGTGAACATCCGGAAGGTAAACGCGCGCAGGTCCAGCAGGGGCCGGTCGCTCTTCTGCAGCTTCAGCTGGCGCAGGACGAACGCTGCCAGGGCCAGCACTCCAACGGCTAGCGCCAGCACGGCGGGAGTGCGGGATCCGGCGTCACCGCCGCCGATCTGGCTGAGGCCATACACGAGGCCGCCGAACGCCGGGACCGTCAGCACCACCGAGAGGGCATCCAGCCGGGTTTTCTCCGTCTCGCCGATGTTGGTCAGGTACCTGGCCCCGATGGCCAGTGCGGCGAGCGCGATCGGCAGCACGAAGACGAACATGAACCGCCAGGAAAAGTGCTGGAGGATCAGGCCGGAAACTGTGGGGCCGAGCGCCGGCGCCACCGAGATGGCGATGCTGACGTTGCCCATGACGGCGCCGCGGCGTTCCAGTGGCACGAGCGTGAGGATGGTGGTCATGAGCAGCGGCAGCATGATGGCCGTGCCGCCGGCCTGGACGATGCGGGCCAGCAACAGGACTTCGAAGCCCGGGGCGACGGCGGCCAGCAGAGTGCCACCGGAGAACAGCCCCATGGCCAGCAGGAACACGGCACGGGTGGACAGCCGCTGCAGGATGAACCCGGTGGTGGGAATCACGACCGCCATGGTGAGCATGAAACCGGTGGACAGCCACTGCACGGTGGGAGCGTCAACTCCGAGGTCCACCATCAGCCGCTGCAGGGCCACGTTCATGATCGTCTCGTTGAGGATCACGACGAATGTGGCCACCAGCAACGTCACGATGATGGTGACGGACTCCCGCGACATCTTGGCC
>NZ_JBFTHK010000066.1:0-23106 GCF_056394205.1 Arthrobacter sp. 10T413_2
CCGCTGTGCAGCAGCATCGCCGGGACGAGGCCGGCGATAAACGCCAGGGCGGCGAGCCCGTTGCTCCMGCGCCGCGCCGCGAATCCCATGATGATGCCGGTGGTACCCGTGAAGACGGCGTGGGCGAACGGCGACATCACCCCGCGGAGGAAGAACACCACCGCCAGGTCCGTGCCGGGATGGCTGGATTCGGCGATGGCGCGGCCGAAGTAGAGGATGTTCTCCGTGAACGCGAAGCCTGCCGCGATCGTGAAGGCGAACACCACGCCGTCGACCGGCCCGACGATGTCCTTCCGGGCAAACAGCAGGAGCAACAGCAGCCCAAGGGACTTCGCGAATTCCTCCACCACCGGGGCCTGGACGGTCACGGCGAACGTCGTATAGTCCAGCCCCGAGGCGGGCCCGGCCACCAAAGAAAAATAGGGTTGGATCAGCATCGTCACCGCTATGGAGACAACCGCTCCCCAGGCAAACGCGAAAAGCAGCAGCGGTTTCGGCTCCGGCTCCCAGCGGTCGATGAAACGCACCGTCAACAGCACGGTCCCCAGGGGAACCAGCGAGGCCATGAAACCGACGACGAAGCCGGAGACTCCGGTGCTGGCCAGAAGGAAGGGCAGCACCAGGAAGAGACTGGCGARYGCGAGGAGGCCGCCGGCCAGCACGAGCCCCAGCGCGCCGGCGGTGCTCCGGCCGTCCCGGACCGGCGCAGGGCCGGGCGGGAGCGCCGGCTGGAACCGGCCGCAGACGTTGGCCGGGGGCTGCCGGTAATGCTCCGGCCGGATCTGCCCCAACCACGTCGGGTTGGCCTGCTGCTCCGGCCCCGGCTGCGGATCGTTCGTCGTCATGGCATCGAGCCTAGGGCCGTGTGAGGTTAAACGCATTCGAGCGGCGGCAGGGGCAAGTCCGGCTGTGGTAATTTGAAAGAGCAAATAATCCTTTTTTAATTCCGTCCCGTGAGGCGGGGAAAGGGGAGACGAGCTTTGACTTCCGTGCCATCAGCACCGGGTCCCGCGAACGTTGTGCTCACCCGGGTTGTCCTCAACCAGGCTGACATTGACCGCGCGCTTACTCGTATCGCCCATGAAATTCTTGAGGCCAACAAGGGCTCCCAGGATCTCGTCCTGCTGGGCATCCCGCGCCGGGGCTACCCCCTCGCCGTCCGCCTCGCCGCCAAGATCGCCGCCGCTGATCCCGCTGTGGACGCCGCCGCGATCGTCGGCCAGCTCGACGTTACGATGTTCCGCGACGACCTCTCGCACCAGCCGACGCGGCCCCCGTACCCCACCCAGCTCCCGCGCACCGGGATCGACAACAAAGTCGTTGTCCTCGTTGACGACGTCCTCTACTCGGGACGGACCATCCGCGCCGCCCTGGACGCCATGATCGACCTCGGCCGGCCCAGGATCGTCCGGCTCGCCGTCCTCATTGACCGAGGCCACCGGGAGCTGCCGATCCGCGCCGACCACGTGGGCAAGAACCTCCCCACCTCATCCGCCGAGAAGGTCCGTGTCCGGCTCGAGGAAACCGACTCCGTGGCCGGCGCCCCCGTCAACGAAGTGGTCATCGAGGCCACCGCATGAGGCACCTGCTCTCCACTGAGGACCTCAGCCTGGCCAACGCCGTCCGCATCCTCGACACCGCCGAGGAAATGGCGGCCGTGGGGGAGCGCGAGGTCAAGAAACTGCCCGCCCTGCGCGGCCGCACCGTGGTCAACCTCTTCTTCGAAGACTCCACCCGCACCCGCATTTCCTTCGAGGCCGCCGCCAAGCGGCTCTCCGCGGACGTCATCAACTTCGCCGCGAAGGGCTCCTCCGTTTCCAAGGGCGAGTCGCTCAAGGACACGGCCCAGACGCTCGCCGCGATGGGTGCCGACGCCGTCGTCATCCGRCACTGGGCCTCCGGCGCGCCGCACCGGCTCGCCGCGAMCGACTGGATCGACGCCGCCGTCATCAACGCCGGCGACGGCACCCACGAACACCCCACCCAGGCCCTGCTGGACGCCTTCACGATGCGGCGCCACTGGTCCAAACTGGCCGGCACGYCGTCCGCCGGGTCGGACCTGAAAGGCATGCGCGTCGCCATCGCCGGCGACGTCCTGCACTCACGGGTGGCCCGCTCCAACGTCTGGCTGCTGCGCACCCTGGGCGCCGAGGTCACGCTCGTCGCGCCGCCCACCTTKCTGCCCATCGGCGTCGACAAATGGCCCTGCGCGGTCAGCTTCGACCTCGACGAGACCCTGGCGCAGGGCGTGGACGCCATGATGATGCTCCGCGTMCAGGGCGAGCGGATGAACGCGTCCTTCTTCCCGACCACCCGCGAGTACTCGCGCCGCTGGGGGTTCGATGACAACCGGCTGCGCGCCCTCGACACCCTCGGGCTCAAGGACACCATCATCATGCACCCCGGTCCCATGAACCGGGGCCTGGAAATTTCCTMGGCCGCGGCGGACTCGCCCCGCTCCACCGTGCTGGCGCAGGTCCGCAACGGCGTCTCCATCCGGATGGCGGCGCTATACCTGCTGCTTTCCGGGGAAACCCGCGAACCAGCAACCTCCACCGCCGCCTACTCCAAGGAGAGCCACTGATGGCCGAACAGCAACAGCATGCAAGCACCAKCGGCGCCTACCTCATCCGCGGCGCCGCGATCCTGGGCGKAGCAGCCGAGGACCTCCTGATCCGCGACGGCATCATCGCCGAACGCGGCCGGAACCTCTCAGCCGACGGCGCCACCGTCATCGAGGCCGCCGGCCTCGTGGCGCTGCCCGGCATGGTCGACATCCACACCCACCTGCGCGAGCCCGGCCGCGAAGACGCCGAAACCGTCGAAACCGGCACCCGCGCCGCCGCACTGGGCGGCTACACTGCCGTGCACGCGATGGCCAACAGCACCCCGGTGGCGGACACCGCCGGYGTCGTCGAACAGGTCCTGACCCTTGGCCGGACCGCCGGCTGGGTGGACGTCCACCCGGTGGGCGCCGTCACCGTGGGCCTGGCCGGGGAGCAGCTGGCCGAACTCGGCGCCATGGCCGACTCCCGTGCCCGGGTGCGGGTGTTCTCCGACGACGGCATCTGCGTGCACGACCCCGTGCTGATGCGCCGCGCCCTGGAATACGTCAAGGCGTTCGACGGCGTCGTCGCCCAGCACGCGCAGGAACCCCGCCTCACCGCCGGCGCCCAGATGAACGAGGGAGAGGTCTCGGCCGTCCTGGGCCTGACCGGCTGGCCCGCCGTCGCCGAAGAGAGCATCATCGCCCGCGACGTGCTGCTCGCCCAGCACGTCGGGTCCCGCCTGCATGTCTGCCACGTCTCCACGGCCGGCTCCGTGGAGATCATCCGCTGGGCCAAATCCCGCGGCGTGAACGTCACCGCCGAGGTCACCCCGCACCACCTCTGGCTCACCGACGAGCTCGCCCGCAGCTACGACCCCGTCTACAAGGTCAACCCGCCGCTGCGCACCGACGTCGACGTCCAGGCGCTCCGCGCCGCGCTGGCCGACGGCACGATCGACGTCGTCGGCACCGACCACGCCCCGCACCCGAGCGAGCACAAGGAATGCGAGTGGGCCCAGGCGGCCATGGGCATGACCGGCCTCGAAACGGCGCTCTCGGTCGTGCAGCACACCATGATMGAAACCGGGCTCATGGGCTGGGAAGACTTCGCCCGCGTCACCTCCACTGCMCCGGCCGCCATCGGCCGGMTCCAGGACCAGGGCCGACCGCTCGAAGCCGGCGAACCCGCCAACGTCATACTCGTAGACCCGGCTGCGCGCTGGACCGTGGACCCTTCTAAGATGGCAACCATGGGCCGTAACTCTCCGTTCGCGGGCCGGGAACTTCCCGGCCGGGTGGTGGCGACGTTCTTCAAGGGCCACCCCACCGTCCTGGACGGCAAACTCAACACCCCGTACCGGTGGYCGGCGGATGCTGTCGACGCTGCACCGGCGGGCCGGCCCTGATGGACCGGCTGCTCGTCCTCGGCATTGCCACCGCGGTGCTCCTCGTTGCAGCGTTTGTGCTGCTGGCGCTCGGCTGGCGGAACCGCCTGCGCCGCCAGGCCGACGTCGAGCCCCTTCCCGAGGTCCCCGCCGACCTCGGCGCCCCGCTGGCCGCCGCCGACGGCCAGTACGTCGCCTCMACCACCGCCGGGGACTGGCTGGACCGGATCGCGGTMCACCACCTGGGCATCCGCACCAACGCCGACCTCAGCGTGCACCCCGAAGGCGCGCTGTTCGAGCGCGCCGGTGCCGGCCCGGTGTTCATCCCGGCCGGACGACTCACCGGCGTGCGCCTGGAAAGCGGCATGACCGGAAAATTCGTGGAAAAGGACGGCCTGCTGGTGCTCAGCTGGATGCTGGGCACCCGCGAACTGGACACCGGCTTCCGGACCCGGCATGCCGACKACAAAACGACCMTGCTCAACGCGCTGCAAGACTTGATCTCCGCAGCCCCCCAGGCCAACGCCGATAGTGGAAAGTAACGACGTGACGGACYCCAACGAAGTGATTGAAAAAACAGTGACAGAAGCTGCAGAGCCAGCAACCGCTGCCGCGGCAGCATCCACCCCCGCAGTCCTCGTGCTCGAAGACGGCCGGATTTTCCGCGGCACCAGCTACGGCGCCACCGGAACCGCCCTTGGCGAGGCGGTCTTCGCAACCGGCATGACCGGCTACCAGGAGACCATCACGGACCCCTCCTACGCGCGCCAGCTCGTGGTCCAGACCGCGCCGCACATCGGCAACACCGGCGTCAACTCCGACGACGCCGAATCCCGCCGCATCTGGGTGGCCGGCTACATCGTCCGCGACGCCGCCCGCCGGCCCTCCAACTGGCGCTCCGAGCGTTCCCTGGACGACGAGCTCGTCGGGCAGGGGATCGTCGGCATCCAGGGCGTGGACACCCGCGCCATCACCCGCCACCTGCGCGAACACAAGACCATGCGCGCCGGCATCTTCTCCGGCGACGCCGCCCGCGCCACGGACAAGGAGCTCGTCGACGCCGTCCTGGCCAGCGCCCCGATGGAAGGCTCACGGCTCGCCGAGGAGGTCAGCGTTGACGCCGCGTACACGGTGGAACCCAAGGACTTCGGCTGGGACGGCGAACCCCGCTTCAGCATCGCCGCGATCGACCTCGGTATCAAGCGGATGACCCCCGTCCGGTTCGCCGAACGCGGCGTCCGCGTGCACGTGCTGCCCGCCACCGCAACCCTCGCCGACGTCCAGGCCGTCAACCCCGACGGCTTTTTCATGTCCAACGGCCCCGGCGACCCCGCCACCGCGGACAACCAGGTCAAACTGCTGCGCTCGGTGCTCGATGAGAAGATCCCGTACTTCGGCATCTGCTTCGGCAACCAGATCCTGGGCCGCGCGCTCGGCTTCGGCACCTACAAGCTGCGCTACRGCCACCGCGGCCTGAACCAGCCCGTGATGGACCGCCGCACCGGCAAGGTGGAAATCACCTCGCAGAACCACGGCTTCGCCGTCGACGCCCCGCTCGACGGCGCCACGCAGGCACCCGAGGAGCGCTACGGCCGCGTCGAGGTCAGCCACGTCAGCCTCAACGACGACGTCGTCGAGGGGCTCTTCTGCCTCGACATCCCCGCGTTCTCGGTGCAGTACCACCCCGAAGCGGCCGCCGGCCCGCACGACGCCGCCTACCTCTTCGACCGCTTCATCGATCTGATGGCGGACGCTTCTGCAAAGACAGAGACAGACACAAAGACTGCCACCGAACCCAAGACTGAGGACAAGAAGTAATGCCCAAGAGAACTGACCTCAAGAGCGTCATGGTCATCGGGTCCGGCCCGATCGTGATCGGCCAGGCGGCCGAATTCGACTACTCCGGCACCCAGGCACTGCGCGTCCTCAASGAGGAAGGCCTGCGGGTTATCCTCGTCAACTCCAACCCGGCCACCATCATGACGGACCCCGAGTTCGCCGACGCCACCTACGTGGAGCCGATCACGCCCGAAGTGGTCGAGAAGATCATCGCCAAAGAGCGCCCCKACGCGCTCCTGCCCACCCTCGGCGGGCAGACGGCCCTCAACACGGCCATCGCGCTGGACAAGAACGGCGTCCTGGAGAAGTACAACGTCGAGCTGATCGGCGCCAACATCGCCGCGATCGAGCTGGGCGAGGACCGTGAGAAGTTCAAGGGCGTCGTGGAGCGCTGCGGCGCCGAGTCGGCGCGCAGCCACATCATCCACACCATGGACGAGGCACTCGCCGCGGCCGAGGACCTCGGCTACCCCATGGTCGTCCGGCCCTCCTTCACCATGGGCGGCCTCGGCTCCGGCCTGGCCTACGACGAGAACGACCTCCGCCGGATCGTCGGCCAGGGCCTGCAGTACAGCCCCACCAGCGAGGTGCTGCTCGAAGAGAGCATCCTCGGCTGGAAGGAATACGAGCTCGAGATGATGCGGGACAAGAACGACAACGTCGTGGTGGTCTGCTCCATCGAGAACTTCGACCCCGTCGGTGTCCACACCGGTGACTCCATCACGGTCGCTCCCGCCCTGACCCTCACCGACCGCGAATACCAGCGGCTGCGCGATATCTCCATCGCCRTCATCCGCGAAGTCGGCGTCGACACCGGCGGCTGCAACATCCAGTTCGCGGTCGAACCGCACACCGGACGCGTCGTCGTCATTGAAATGAACCCGCGCGTCTCGCGCTCCTCGGCCCTTGCCTCGAAGGCCACCGGCTTCGCGATCGCCAAGATCGCCACCAAGCTCTCCCTCGGCTACACCCTGGACGAGATCCCCAACGACATCACCCAGAAGACCCCGGCCTCCTTCGAGCCGACCCTGGACTACGTCGTCGTGAAGGTTCCGCGCTTCGCGTTCGAGAAGTTCCCGGCAGCCGACCCCACCTTGACCACCACCATGAAGTCGGTGGGCGAGGCCATGGCCATGGGCCGKAACTTCACCGAGGCCCTGCAGAAGGCCCTGCGCTCCCTGGAGCAGAAGGGCTCCCAGCTGGACTTCAGCCATGTCCCGGAATGGGAAGTCGCGGAGCTGATCGAGAAGTCCAAGCGGCCCACCACCGAACGCCTGCACCAGGTCCAGCGCGCCCTGCTCGGCGGMGCCACCGTGGAACAGCTCTTCGAGGCCACCAAGATCGATCCCTGGTACCTGGACCAGCTCCAGCTGCTCAACGAGATCTCCCGGGAGATCCGCACGTCCAGTGCCCTGACTCACGAGATGCTGCAGCGCGCCAAGCGCCACGGCTTCTCCGACGAGCAGATCGGCGCCCTGACGCACAACTCCGAGGCCGTCGTCCGCGGCGTCCGGCAGGCCCTGGGCATCCGCCCCGTCTACAAGACCGTGGACACCTGCGCCGCCGAGTTCGCCGCGTACACCCCGTACCACTACTCGTCCTATGACGAGGAGGACGAGGTGGCGCTGCACGCCAAACCGTCGATCATTATCCTCGGCTCCGGGCCGAACCGGATCGGCCAGGGCATCGAGTTCGACTACTCCTGCGTCCACGCCTCCATGGCGCTGCGCAAGGCCGGCTACGAGACCGTCATGGTCAACTGCAACCCCGAGACCGTCTCCACCGACTACGACGTCTCCACCCGCCTGTACTTCGAACCGCTCACCCTTGAGGACGTCCTCGAGGTCATCGCGGCCGAGGAACGCACCGGCGGCGTCATGGGCGTCTTCGTCCAGCTCGGCGGCCAGACCCCGCTCAAGCTCGCCCAGCAGCTGGCCGACGCCGGCGTGCCGATCCTCGGCACGTCCCCGGAGGCGATCGACCTCGCCGAGCACCGCGGCGCCTTCTCCCAGGTCCTCGACAAGGCCGGGCTCATCTCGCCCAAGAACGGCACCGCCGTGTCCTTCGAGGACGCCAAGAAGATCGCCGACGAGATCGGCTACCCTGTGCTGGTGCGCCCGTCCTACGTCCTGGGCGGCCGCGGCATGGAGATCGTCTACGACGAGCCCAACCTCTCCCGCTACATCGCGAACGCCACCGAGATCACCCCGGAGCACCCGGTGCTGATCGACCGGTTCCTTGAAGACGCCGTCGAGATCGACGTCGACGCCCTGTACGACGGCACGGAGATGTACCTCGGCGGCATCATGGAACACATCGAGGAAGCCGGCATCCACTCCGGCGACTCCGCGTGCGTGCTGCCGCCGATCACGCTCGGGAACAACGTCCTGGAGCGGGTCCGCACCGCCACCCTAGCCATCGCCGAAGGCGTCGGGGTCCGCGGCCTGATCAACATCCAGTTCGCCCTGGCCTCCGACGTCCTGTACGTCCTGGAAGCCAACCCGCGCGCCTCCCGCACCGTGCCGTTCGTCTCCAAAGCTACCGGCGTCCAGATGGCGAAGGCCGCGGCCCTGATCGGCACCGGCGTCACCATCCACCAGCTCCGCACCGCATACAAGATGCTGCCGGAGACCGGTGACGGCTCCACCCTGCCGCTGGAAGCGCCCGTCTCGGTCAAGGAAGCCGTGCTGCCCTTCAGCCGCTTCCGCACCCCCGAGGGCAAGGTGGTGGACTCCCTGCTCGGGCCGGAAATGCGGTCCACCGGCGAGGTCATGGGCATTGACAAGCACTTCGACACGGCCTTCGCCAAGAGCCAGGCGGCCGCCAACAACGCCCTGCCCACCGAGGGCAAGATCTTCGTCTCCGTGGCGAACCGGGACAAGCGCTCGGTGATCATGGGCGTCAAGCGGCTGTCCGACCTCGGCTTCGAGATCGTCTCCACCGGCGGCACGGCGGACGTCCTGCGCCGCAACGGCATCCAGGCCACCCMGGTCCGGAAGGTCGCGGAGGGCTCCAGCGCCGAGGGCGAAGGCACCATCGCTGACCTGATCGTCGCCGGCGAAATCGACATGGTCTTCAACACGCCCTCCGGCGGCGAAGCCCGCAGCGACGGCTACGAACTGCGTGCGGCGGCAACGTCGATCGGCATTCCGTGCATCACCACCGTGGCGGAATTCAACGCCGCGGTCCAGGCCATCGAGGCGCTGCGGACCTACGAATGGTCCGTCACGAGCCTGCAGGAGCACGCCGCCTACCTCAAGGCCCTCCAGGATGCCTGAGGCAAGCACCGCAGCACCGCCCAGCCGGGAGTCCTTCGGCTCCCGGCTGGGCAGGGCCATGGCGGCCCGCGGCCCGCTGTGCGTCGGCATCGATCCGCACCCGGCCCTCCTGCAGCAGTGGGGCCTGACGGACGACGCCGCCGGGCTGGAGCGCTTCTCGCTGACCGTTCTGGAGGCCGTGGGCTCCCTCGCTGCCGCGGTCAAGCCGCAAGTGGCCTTGTACGAACGACACGGTTCGGCCGGGATCGCCGTGCTCGAACGCACCTTGGCCGCGGCGGCGGACGCCTCCGTGCTGACCATCGYGGACGCCAAACGCGGCGACATCGGCTCCACGATGGCCGCCTACGCCGACGCCTGGCTGCGGGACGGCTCTGCGCTGGCCGCGGACTCGGTCACGCTGAGCCCCTACCTGGGCTTCGAGTCGCTCCGGCCCGCCCTGGACCTGGCGGCCGAGACCGGGCGGGGCGTATTCGTGCTCGCGCTGACCTCCAACCCGGAAGGCGCGTCCGTCCAGCACGTCGGCGGGGCGGACTCCGTTGCGCGGCGGATTACGGAGTCCGCCGCGGCGGAAAACCGGCGCTACGACGGTTCCCTCGGTTCTGTGGGACTCGTGGTCGGCGCCACGGTGGGCTCGGCCCTCTCCGAGCTCGGCCTCGACCTCGCGGCGGTCCGCGGGCCCATCCTTGCCCCCGGCCTGGGCGCGCAGGGGGCCACGGCCGCGGACCTGCGGCGCACCTTCGGTGCGGCGTATCCTCAGGTCCTGGGCACCTCCAGCCGGGACATCCTCKGCGCCGGCCCGTCGCTGTCGGCCCTTCAGGACGCCGCACGGCGCACCCTCGAGGAGCTCCTCGCGGCCTGAGAACGCCCGCCCGGACCGTCCCGGGACCGGCGCCGCCGGTCCCGGGACGCGGGCTTTCCGGCTCCTGACCCTGCCGGGACATGAGCTTTCCCCTTCGAGAGTCGTCCCGTCCCGGGGCGGCCACAGTTTTCCATTGATTTCTGCGGTCACCAGACGGTAGGTTCAGGACAGGACTGCGGCATGGGCAACGGTGCCCGTCCGGCTATGCAGTCCGGCCATGCAGGGAGGACTTCAATGAGTTTGAAACCCCTCACTCCGCAGGAGCGTTCCGACGCCCTTCGCAAGGCCGCTGCAGCCAGGGCCACCAGGGCCGCGGCCAAGGAGCGGCTCAAGACGGGGGAGCTGAGCATCGCCGACGTCATCAGTTCCGCCGAAACCGACGACGCCATTGCCCGCATGAGGATCGTCGAGTTGCTGGAGGCCCTCCCCGGGATCGGCCGGGTCCGCGCGGCGGCCATCATGGAGCAGCTCGGCATTGCACAGTCCAGGCGGGTCCGCGGATTGGGAATCCACCAGCGCCGGGCGCTGGTAGATTTTATTGACGACAAATAGTTCGCTCCGCCGAGCTGCCCCACCACCGCCCAAAGGAATATGTGAGCAAGAAACCGGGACTGACAGTCCTCGCCGGACCGACGGCTGTTGGCAAAGGCACCGTGTCCACCTACATCCGGGACAACTATCCCGGCGTCTGGCTCTCAGTATCGGCCACGACGCGCCCGCCGCGGCCGGGGGAGCAGGACGGCATCCACTACTTCTTCAAGTCGGCCGAGGAATTCGATTCCCTGATCGAAAACGGCGAGCTGCTCGAATGGGCCGTGGTCCACGGCCGCAACCGCTACGGTACGCTGCGCAGCACGGTGGAGGCGGCCATCGCGGAGGGCCGCTCCGTGCTGCTGGAGATCGACCTGCAGGGCGCACGGCAGGTCAAGGAGGCCGTCCCGGACGCCMAGTTTGTCTTCCTGGCGCCCCCGAGCTGGGACGAAATGGTCCGCCGGCTGGTCGGCCGCGGCACCGAAAGCGCCGAAGAACAGCGGCAGAGGCTGGAAACCGCTAAACTAGAACTTGCCGCTGAACCGGAGTTCGACCACACCGTCATCAATGATGACGTTCGTCGGGCAGCGGACGAGCTTGTTTCACTCATGGGGCTGACCCCGAACCCGTAGCTCAGGCGCCGGGACGTACCGGCCCGTTAGAATTTGGAGAATTCGTGTCCACGAACCTTGAAGGCATCATCAACCCGCCGATCGACGAGCTGCTGAAGGCCGCCGACTCGAAGTACGGACTGGTGATTTTCGGTGCCAAGCGCGCGCGCCAGATCAACGCGTACTACGCCCAGCTGCACGAGGGCCTGTTTGAGTACGTCGGTCCGCTGGTCGACACCAAGCTCAACGAGAAGTCACTCTCGATCGCCCTGCGCGAAATCAACGAAGGCAAGCTCGTTTCCACGCCGATCCAACCCGCAGAGTAATTCCCCCTAAGGGAAGAGCAAAGTAAACAGACTGCCTGTTGACGGAGATCACGTGCGCATAGTCCTCGGAGTCGGGGGAGGGATTGCCGCCTACAAGGTGGCGTCGCTCCTCCGGCTTTTTACTGAAGCCGGCCATGACGTCACCGTCATTCCCACGGAGGCGGCCACCCGCTTCGTCGGCGTTGCCACCTGGGAGGCCCTTTCCGGGCACCCGGTGAGCAACAGCGTGTTCGACGCCGTCCACACCGTCAACCATGTCCGGCTCGGCCACGAGGCCGAGCTGATCGTGGTCGCTCCTGCCACGGCCGATCTCCTGGCCCGTGCGGMCACCGGCCAGGCCGATGACCTCCTCACCAACACCCTGCTCATGGCCGGCGACTGCCCCGTGCTCATGGCCCCGGCCATGCACACCGAAATGTGGCAKCACCCGGCCACCCAGGCCAATGTCGAAACCCTGCGCAGCCGCGGCGTCACCGTCCTGGAACCCGCGAGCGGCCGGCTGACCGGCGCCGACTCCGGCCCGGGCCGGCTGCCCGAGCCCGAGGCGATCTTCACCGCGGCCAGGGCCMTCGCCGGTGCGGCCGCCGCTCCGGCAGCACCTCCGGCCGCACCGGACCTGGAGCMGCGCACTTCTCCGGATCCGGCCGACGCCGTGCCGTCGGCCATCCGGCCMCTGGCCGGGCTCACCGTGACMATCAGTGCCGGCGGCACCMGGGAACCGCTGGACCCCGTGCGGTTCCTCGGCAACCGCTCCTCCGGCAAACAGGGCGTGGCCCTGGCCGCCGCCGCCCTCGAGGCCGGCGCCCGGGTCCGCTTGCTGGCCGCCCACATGGAGGTCCCGGCCCCTGCCGGCGTCGAACTCGTCCAGGTGGAGACGGCCCTGGAACTGCGGAAGGCGGCGCTGCACGCGGCCGCGGACTCCGACGTCGTCATCATGGCCGCTGCCGTCGCGGACTTCCGCCCMGCGGACGTCTCCGGCACGAAGATCAAGAAGCGCGACGACGTCGCGGACCCCGTGATCAACCTGGTGCGCAACCCCGACATCCTGCGGGAGCTCGTCGAGGTCCGCGACGCCGCCTCCCGGAACCAGCTGATCGTCGGCTTCGCCGCCGAGACCGGCGACGCCGGCGGTGACGTGCTCGAGTACGCCCTGGCCAAGCTGCACCGGAAGGCCTGTGACCTGCTGGTGGTCAACCAGGTGGGACGGGACAAAGTCTTTGGCGAAGACACGAACTCCGTAGTCATCCTTTCCCGCGCCGGCTCCGAACCCCAAGAGGCGTCGGGTTCCAAATCCGACGTTGCGGCTGCCGTGATCGACCGGGTCAGCGCCGAGCTGAGCCGGGTTGTACCGCCGGCCTAGGCCCGGCGTAACCAAGGTCTCCTTAGCATGGAGACATCCGCCGCCGGACGTCCGTTTTCCAACCAGTAAGGTAGTTGAGTGACTTTACCGCTGCACATCCCTGACTTCCACGGGTCTACGCCCGCCGCGCTCCGGCTCTTCACGTCCGAGTMGGTGACAGAAGGCCACCCCGACAAGATCTGTGACCAGATCAGCGATGCGATCCTCGACGCCCTGCTCGCCAAGGACCCGGAGTCCCGGGTGGCCGTGGAGACGCTGGCCACCACCGGGCTGGTCCACGTGGCCGGCGAGGTCACCACCGACGCCTACGTCGAGATCCCGCAGATCGTCCGGGAGACCATCCTGGGCATCGGGTACGACTCCTCGGCCAACGGCTTMGACGGCGCCCGGTGCGGCGTCTCGGTCTCCATCGGCCAGCAGTCCAACGACATCGCCGGTGGCGTGTTCAACTCGCTCGAAGCCCGCGAGGGACGCCAGGAGGACGACTACGACCTCCAGGGCGCCGGGGACCAGGGACTCATGTTCGGCTACGCCAGCGACGAGACCCCGTCCTACATGCCCGTGCCAATCTGGCTCGCGCACCKGCTCTCCGAGCGGCTGACCGAGGTCCGCAAGAACGGCGAGCTCGCGTACTTGCGCCCCGACGGCAAGACCCAGGTCACCGTGGGCTACGACGGCGACCGCCCGGTCTCGGTCKAGACYGTCGTCATCTCCAGCCAGCACGCCGAGGGCGCCAGCCTGGACCAGCTCCGTGCCGACCTCGCCGAGCACGTGGTGGATCCGGTCATGGCACTGTCCAATCTGGACACCTCGCGGACGCGCAACATCCTGAACCCCGCCGGCGCTTTCGTCATTGGCGGCCCGGTGGGCGATGCCGGCCTGACCGGCCGCAAGATTATTGTCGACACCTACGGAGGCATGGCCCGTCACGGCGGCGGCGCGTTCTCCGGCAAGGATCCGTCGAAGGTGGACCGCTCGGCCGCGTACGCCATGCGCTGGGTCGCCAAGAACGTGGTAGCGGCCGGCCTCGCCAAGCGCGCCGAAATCCAGATCGCGTACGCCATCGGCCAGGCCCGCCCGGTGGGAACCTACGTGGAGACGTTCGGCACCGAAACCGTCGACCCGGCCCGGATCAGCGCCGCGATCGCGGAGATCTTCGACCTCCGTCCGCGCGCCATCATCGACGCCCTGGACCTCAAGCGCCCGATCTACGCCAAGACCGCCGCCCACGGGCACTTCGGCCGCGAAGACCCGGACTTCACGTKGGAGCGGCTGGACCGCGTGGACGAGCTGAAGGCCTTCTTCAACGCCTAAGGCCCGAGACCGCACTGGTGTTGGAAACGTTTTTGCTGCTCMCATAAATGTCAGTGCCTTGTGATCTGCTGTAGCCAGGCCGCCGTCAGGTGGCCTGGCTACATGCAATTCAGCCGTCGTCGAAACGATCCGGAGGGGAGGTGCGGGCGGTGAGTCCTCAGCCTGCCGGCAGCACGCCCGGCGAACCCCAGCAACTGTCCCTGCTCCACGGCTTTCCCGCCTCGGCCGCTCAAGCATCCGGACCCGCGCTGGCCGCCGACCTGCCGGTGGCACGGGTACTGATCGAATCCTCCCTGCCGCACCTGGACCGGCCCTTTGATTACAGCGTGCCCGCCGCCCTCGACGCCGAGGCCCGCCCGGGCGTCCGGGTCAAGGTCAAGTTCAACGGCCAGGAACTGGCGGGATACCTGCTGGACCGCACAGCGACGTCCGACGCCGGGCACCCCCTCGTGCCGTTGTACAAGGTCGTCTCACCCGTCCCGGTCCTGACCCCCGCCGTCGCCGAGCTCGCCGGCCGGATCGCCGCGCGGTACGCCGGAACCGTCAGCGATGTCCTGCGCGTCKCCGTACCCCCACGCATGGCCAAACTCGAAAAGGAATACGCCCCGGAGGGGCGGCTCGATCCTGAGCTGTTCGGTACTGAGATGTCTGGCCCTGAGATCTCCGGGCCTGCGACCGGCGTGTCGCTGCCGTCACCCGGCGCGGGCAGCGTCTGGGCCTCCTACCGGAACGGTCCGGCGTTCCTTGCCCACCTCGGCGCGGGGGAGTCGCCCCGGGCCGTGCTGACCGCCCTGCAGGGCTGCGGACCCGGCGGCTGGCCGCGGCTGGTCGCCGAAGCCGTGGCCGCGGTGCGGCTCTCCGGCCGCGGCGCCGTCGTGGTGGTTCCCGACTACCGGGACTTGGACCGGGTCGAGTCCGCCCTCCTGGAACTACTCCCGGCCGGCGACGTCGCCCGGCTCACCGCGGATGACGGCCAGACACCGCGCTACCGCAGCTTCCTGCGCGTGCTCAGCGGCGCCGCCGGGGTAGCCGTGGGAACGCGCTCCGCGGCCTACGCACCGGTGCACAACCTCGGGCTCGTGGTCTGCTGGGACGACGGCGACGACCTCCACATCGAACAACGCTCCCCGTACGCGCACTCCCGCGAAGTCCTCCTCCTCCGCGCAGGCCAGGAAGGCGCCGCATGCCTGCTCGCGGCCCATTCACGCAGCACCGAAACGGAGCGGCTGGTCGAATCCGGCTGGGCGCGGCCCGTGGAAKCGGAGCGGACGGTCATCCGGCGGACGGTGCCGCGCGTGCTGAACACGGCCGACAGCTATGAACTCGAGCACGATCCGCTGGCCCGCATCGCCCGCCTGCCGGGCGCGGCCTGGCGCGCCGCCAAGGAGGGACTGGAACGCGGCCCGGTCCTGGTCCAGGTGGCCMGTGCCGGCTATGCGCCGTCGCTGGTGTGCGAAACCTGCCGCGAACCGGCGCGCTGCACCGCCTGCAGCGGGCCCCTGGCGATCGCTGGTCCGAGCGGAAGCACCGCCGTGCCGCAGTGCCGCTGGTGCTCGTCGCCGGCCCCGGCCTGGCGGTGCGGCACGTGCAACGGGGTCCGGCTCCGGCGCGGCGCCACGGGCGCCCTCCGCACGGCAGAGGAACTGGGCCGGGCGTTTCCGGGCAAACCGGTCATCACCTCGTCCGGGGACCAGGTCAAGGCCACAGTCCCGGACACGAAGGCCCTCGTGGTGGCCACCGTCGGTGCCGAGCCGGTGGCCCCGGCCGGCTACGCCGCGGCGCTGCTGCTGGACGGCGACTCGCTACTGCGCCGGGAAAACCTGAGGGCGGGAGAGGACGCTGTCCGCCGCTGGTTCAACGCCGCGGCCCTGGTCCGGCCGGCACCGGAGGGCGGCCTCGTGGTCATTACCGCCGACGACGCCGCCGGGGTCGGTGCCCTGCTGCGCTGGGATCCTGCCGGGTACGCCGGCCGGGAACTGGCGMTGCGGCAGGAACTGCAGCTGCCGCCCGCCGTGCGGGTTGCTTCGATCACCGGGGTCCGGACCGCCGTCGGACATTTCACCGAGGCCGTCCAACAGCGCCTCGCCGCGCACGGAACCGTCCTTCGGACGGCCGGCCCCGCACCGCTCATGCTGCCGGCCGCCGCCCGCCCGACGCCACGGGATTCCGGCGAAGAGGTCCGGACGCTGCTGTTCATCCCCTACGCCCAGGCCGCCGACGTCACGGCCGTGTTGCGGGCCGTCAAGGCCGCCGCCGCGGCAAAGCGCAGCGATGATCCCGTGCAGCTGCGCCTCGACGGAGTCGACGTCCTCTAGTTGCAGTTCCCGGGCTAGCCCTTGTGCCCGTTCCGGAGTTCGACGGCCTCGGCCGCGACGGCCACAAGCCGCCGCGCGGACTCGTCCCAGCTGAAGTCCGCGGCACGCTCCACGGACCGGCGTGACCGGGCCTTCCAGAGGTCTGCGTCCTCGAGCTGGCGGACCGCCTCGGCAAACTCGGTCGGCGAGTCAGGGTGCACGTAGCTGACGGCGTCATCGCCGACTTCCCGGAAGATCGGGATGTCGCTGGCGATCACCGGGGTGCCGTGCGACATCGCCTCGACCAGGGGCAGTCCGTAGCCTTCSGCCCGGGAKAGGCTGATCAGGGCCGTGGTGCGCGCCAGGAGGGCCTCATATTCGGCATCGGTCACGCCGTTGTGGAAGACGATGTTTGCACCCGCGGGGGCGAGCGCCTCAAGTTCGGCGCGCCGCTCCGGGGTGATGCGGCTGAGCAGGTGGAGGGTCATTTCCGGCAGTTCCGCCATGCCGCGGATCATGGTTTCGACGTTCTTGTAGGGMATGAACGAGCCCATGTAGAGCAGCGTCTTGTCAGCCCCGGCCCCGGGATCCCGMGGCGTGTGGCCGTGTTGCGGGGCGTTGCCGACAATCCTGACCGGCCGCCGCGTGAGCCGGTACTTCGCCATCAGGGCCGCGGTGGTGGAGCTGATGGTCGCCACGATATCCGCCMGGTTCAGCAGGAGCCGCTGGGGCCAGAACGCCTTGTGGTACAGCCGCCACAGAACCCGGACCGGGGCCGGCAGGAACCCCGGAGGCGTGGGGTGCTCGTAGTAGATGAGGTCGTGCAGGGTCAGCACCAGGGCATACTTGCGGCCCCAGCTGCCCATGGTCTGCATGGGGCACACCACCACGTCAGCGCCCAGCTTGTTGACCCGGGCCGCCACGAAGAGCTCGGCCGGGGACAGCGGGCTGTTGATGACGGTGTACGGAACGTCCGGCAGGAGCGCGAGCTGGCGGTGGTCGCTGATCAGCATCGAGACGTCAGCGATCTTGGCGGCCGCAGCGATCAGGCTGGCGCCGTAGCGGCTGATGCCGTCGTGGTGGTCCAGCCGGGTGAAGCGGGCATCGATGAGAATCTTCACGCGGCGTGGTCCTTCAGGAAGCGTCGGATGTAGCGGGCGGCGGGTTCGGGGGTCTCGTAGTGGATCAGGTGCCCTACGCCGGGAATGACTTCCAGCGTCACGTCCGGAAGCCGTKCGGCGAGTTTGTGCTGGTCCGGCAGCATKGCGATCTCGTCCTTTTCTCCCGCGATCAGCAGCACGGGCAGCGTCAAGTGGCCGGCCACCTCCGAGACATTGCTGCCGACCGAGGCCTTGAAGGCCTGCAGCAGGCTGTCGCGGTCCGCGAAGGAGGAGAAGTAGGCGCTGTGCTGGGCGTGCACGAACCGGCGGACATCCTTGTCCCCGGTCTTGGCCATKGTCACGCTCATCACCCGCACGATCGCCTGGCTACGCAGCAGTGCCAGCCCGAGCCGCCGGGGAAGCCGCGCCGCGGCCTCGTAGTAAAAGACCGCAAGCTTGGTCATGACGCCCTTGGGTCCTTCAAGGGCGGGCGCCGCAATGGGGTTGATCAGGATCAGTTCGGATACCGCACCGGGGTTGGCCGCCACGAAGTGGCTGGCGATGATTKACCCGAACGAATGGCCGAGCAGGACCGTGTCCGGGCCCAGGCCCAGCGCCGCCATGAAGCTGCTGAGGAACCGGCCGTAGGCGTCAACGCTGTGTTCGGTGTCCTCGAACGCCGCCGAGCTGCCGAAGCCCGGCAGGTCCGGCATGATMAGGCGCATGTCCGTCAGCTGGTCCGCGACCCGGAGCAGGCCGTGGTGGTCGCCGCGGAACCCGTGCACCACCAGGATCGTGCGGGTCCCGGGCGTGACCTGGGCGGGTTCGTAGACCCAGTAGGCAATCGAGGCGCCGTCAACCTCGACGGTCGCGGCACGGGTGCGCGCGGCGAGTCCGTTGCTGAGAAGGGGCGTGCGTGAGGACCCGGTGTCCACTTGTTCCATGGGGTCGAATCCTAGGTGACGTTGTCGGGGTGGGAGCCGGTCCGGAAGCCGCGTTCGAGCGCGGCGATCTCCGTCATGTCCAGCGGGGAGAGTTCAAAGTCGAAKACCTCGTGGTTTTCACGGATCCGCCCCGACGAGCTGGCCTTGGGGATGGCAATGTTGCCCAGCTGCAKGTGCCAGCGGAGGATGACCTGCGCCGGCGTGCGGTCGTGTTCGGCGGCGAGGGCCAGGATCACCGGGTCCTTCAGGACCTGGCCGCGGCCCAGCGGGCTCCACGCCTCGGTGCGGATGCCCAGGAGCTCGTGCTTTTCGCGCAGTTCTTTTTGCTGCAGCCAGGGATGCAGCTCAATCTGGTTGACGGCCGGGACCACCTCCGCGGTGTCCAGGAGCCGGTCCAGATGCTGCGGCTGGAAGTTGGAGACGCCGATTGCCCGGACTTTGCMCTCMCGGTACAGCGTCTCCATGGCCCGGTAGGTTTCCGGGAACAGGCCCCGCCGGGCGCACGGCCAATGGATCAGGTAGAGGTCGATGTATTCCAGGCCGAGGTTGGAAATCGAGGTGTCGAAGGCCCGCATCGTCGCGTCGTAGCCGTGGTCGTCATTCCAGACCTTGGTTGTGACGAACAGGTCCTCGCGGGACACGTACGGCGCGGTTTCCCCGGGGCCGCCGCCGGTGCCCTCAAATCCGGACAGGGCGCCGATGCCGCGGCCCACGCCGGTTTCGTTGCCGTACATCGCGGCCGTGTCGAAGTGGCGGTAACCGGCCTCGATCGCCATGGTCACCAGATTGGCGGCGTCGTCCGGAGGGACCTTATAGAGCCCGAATCCCAGCCGGTCGATCATCACGCCGTTATTCAGGGTCAGCCGGGGGGAGATTCTCATGACACTGACTTTACCCACTGGCGCTCCCGAGTGGCGGACCGAAGGTGCCGGCCGCAGCTTCGGGTCGCCGTGCCCCGCGCCCGTTCCGTGCCTGCCCCGAACCAGCTCAGGCGGGCCCGTCGAACCGGACCAGCCTGCGGGCGCTGGCCTCGTCCAGGATCAGGTCGGTGGCCAGTCCTGCTGCGAGGGCGCCCCGCAGCCCGTTGATCTTGGAGGCGCCGGACACCACGCAGATGCGCCGCCGCACCTGCCGCAGCTGGGCGAGGTMCGGGCCGGTGGAGCGCTCGTTGAGCGTGATGCCGTCCGAGGACCCGTCGGCGCGGAAGAACACCGTCGCGACGTCGCCCACCACATCGGAATTCGCGAGGACGTCCAGGTCGTCCTCATCGAGGTRGCCGCCGGCATAGACGTGGCTGGGGTAGTCGGCGTCGACCGATCCCACGCCAAAGATCGCGATGCTCATCCGGGACTGCAGCTCCAGGATGCGTTGAACACTGCGCTCATTCCACATGGCCGTTTTGGTCGCCGCGTGGTCGAAGAAGGCCKGGACCGGGAACTGTTCAACCCGTGCACMGTAGGCGCTGCCGAATCGGCGCATGATGTCCGAGGCATAGRTGATGCCCGTGGTCTGCATGTTTCCGGCGCCGTTGAGCTGGACGATCACGCTGTCGTGCGTKATCTTGCGGGTCAGGTGCCGGCTCACGGCGCTGAGCGTCGACCCCCAGGCGACGCCGATGATGGCGTTCGAGTCCACCAGGGGCCCGATCGTCCGGGCGGCCTGCATGGCCACACGGTCCAGTGTTTCCGCCTCATTGAGCGTGTYCACCACCGGAACAACGTGCACATCCACCTTGTATTCGGCGCGGATCATGCTCTCAAGCTCAGGTCCGGTGTCCAGCGGACTGCGGATCTGGATCTGCACCAGACCCGAATCGCGGGCCGCCG
Source organism: Arthrobacter sp. 10T413_2 (assembly GCF_056394205.1). Taxonomy (NCBI): domain Bacteria; kingdom Bacillati; phylum Actinomycetota; class Actinomycetes; order Micrococcales; family Micrococcaceae; genus Arthrobacter; species Arthrobacter sp. 10T413_2. The sequence goes on from NZ_JBFTHK010000066.1 coordinate 20,216, forward strand.
AGAGCAGCCGCGACACCGTGGACCGGGACGTCCGGAGCTCCCGGGCAATCGCGTCCATGGTCAGGTCCTGCAGGTAATACAGCTGGGCCGCGCGGAGGGMGTCGGACTGGCGTGGAGGCGTCATGAAATTTCCCGTCTGCACGTTTGTGCATAGTGCTTGACTCCATTTTCCATTACTCCAAAGAATAGTGTTGAACGGCGCCGCGCCATGKGGCGCGCCGCACAGAACCAAACCCAAGGGAGCAGTTTTGGGACAGAAGGACTCAGCCCGCACACCGGCCAACGATCGCGCCTCGGTGCAGAAGCTGCGGACGCGGCGGCACGCGCAGGTTCTGATCATCGGAGGCGGCATCAACGGGGTGGGCACGTTCCGGGACTTGGCCCTCCAGGGCGTCGACGTCGCGCTTGTGGAGCGCGGCGACTACTGCCAGGGCGCCAGCGGCGCTTCCTCCCACATGATCCACGGCGGCATCCGCTACCTCGAAAACGGCGAGTTCCGCCTCGTCCAGGAGTCCGTCGTCGAACGCAACAGGCTCCTGCGGATCGCACCGCACTACGTCAAACCGCTGCAGACCACCATCCCCATCTTCAGCACCTTCTCCGGTGTCCTGGCCGCCCCGATGCGCTTCCTGACCCACAAGCAGGGCAAGCACACGGAACGCGGGGCATTCTTGATCAAGCTCGGCCTGAGCATGTATGACTTCTTCTCCCGTGACGGCGGCACGGTGCCGCGCCACCAGTTCCGGGGCCGCAAGCGCGCGCTGGCCGAGCTGCCCCGGCTGCACTCGGGGATCAAATACGCGGCCACCTACTTCGACGCCTCGGTCCACAACCCCGAGCGCCTCACCCTCGACGTGCTCCAGGATGGCGAGAAGGCCGGCGGCGCGGACAGCCACCTGGCCCGGGCCAGCAACTACGTCTCGCTCGTCTCCATGGGCGGCAGCACCGGAAACGCCAGCGCCGGAACCGGTACCGGAACCACAGTCCAGCTGCGCGACGAGCTCAGCGGCGAGGTGTTMGACTTCACTGCCGACGTCATCGTGAACACCACGGGCGCCTGGGTCGACCTGACCAACGAGGCCATKGGGGCGGCGTCGTCCTTCATGGGCGGAACGAAGGGTTCGCACATCGTGCTGGACCACCCGGAGCTGCTGGCGGCGTGCAACGGCCGCGAAATCTTCTTCGAACACACCGACGGCCGGATTGTGCTGATCTATCCGATGGGGGACCGCGTCCTGGTCGGCACCACGGACGTCGACGCCGACATGGCCGAGGACGCCGTCTGCACCGAGGCGGAAATCGACTATTTCTTTGACCTGATCGGTCACGTTTTCCCGGACATCACGGTGGACCGGGGACAAATCGTCTACACGTTCTCCGGAGTGCGGCCGCTTCCCAAGCATGACGCCACCCAGCCGGGCTTCGTCAGCCGGGACTACCGGATCGAGCGCCGTGCGGGCGCCGGCGGGGCCGTGCTGAGCCTGGTGGGCGGCAAGTGGACCACGTTCCGTGCCCTCGCCGAGCACCTGAGCAACGACGTCCTGGCCGAACTCGGCATGGAACGCAAGCTCTCGACGGCGAAGCTCGCCATCGGCGGCGGCGCCGGCTTCCCGGACAGCGAGGACGGCGTCCAACGCTGGATCAAGGCCCACATGTCCGCCGGCCGCGACGCCGCCCGCGTCACCGGACTCCTCACCCGCTACGGGACCCGCGCCGAAGAGGTCATCCGGTTCCTGGATGATGCCAAGGCCGGCGACGCGGACAGGCTGCTGCACTCCACGCGCGAGCTCAGCACCCGCGAACTGGAGTTCATGGCGGCACACGAGCAGATCGGGCACCTCGTGGACGTCCTCATCCGCCGCACGTCCCTTGCCTTCCGGGGTCTCGTGACCGGGGAGCTGCTGAAYGAAGTTGCCGATATCCTCTYCGGCCCGCTCGGCTGGGACGCGACACGCCGGGCCACGGAAATCAGTCACGCACAGGAGGTGCTTCAGCGGTTCCACGGCGTCCGGGTCCACAGCCTGGTCGCCTGATTCGACTTGCGTGCCCGGGCAGGGAAGCCCGGGTGCAAGCACTGCGCGGTCCGCCCCGGCGGCCGGCGCAGTGGCTGGCCGGCAGCACCAACATGCTGCCGGCCCCACGGCCTCYAAACTCGCGGAGGCCGACAACAGAAAATAGAGGAGTCAAAGATGTCTCTTGGAATAGTTTTCCTGTCCGAAGTATTCGGCACCGCAATGCTGACCCTGCTGGGTTGCGGCGTGGTGGCCAACGTTGCGCTCAAAGGCACCAAGGGCAACAACGGCGGGTTCCTGATGGTCACCTGGGGATGGGGCATTGCCGTCTTCTCCGGTGTCTACGTTGCCGCCCAGTCAGGGGCGCACCTGAACCCTGCGGTGACCTTCGGTCTGCTGCTCAACGGCAAGAAGCTGTATGCACCCGGCGTCCCGGTCGATTTCGCCTCRACACTGACCTACTTCGGCGGTGAACTGCTCGGCGCCTTCCTGRGTGCCATCGTGATGTGGCTGGCCTACAAGCAGCACTTCGATGCCGAACCCGAGCCGGCCAGCCAGCTGGCCGTCTTCTCCACCGGCCCGGCGATCCGCTCCAACGTTTGGAACCTGGTCACCGAAATCATCGGCACCTTTGTCCTCGTCTTCGTCATCCTGACCTTCGGCGGGACGCCCTCCGGGCTCGGCCCGCTGGCCGTGGCCCTGCTGGTTGTCGGCATCGGCGTTTCCCTCGGTGGCCCCACCGGCTACGCCATCAACCCCGCACGTGACCTCGGTCCCCGCGTCGCCCACGCACTGCTCCCGATCAAGGGCAAGGGTTCCAGCGACTGGAGCTACTCCTGGATCCMGGTCGTCGGACCCCTCATCGGCGGCKGACTGGCC
>NZ_JBFTHK010000067.1:0-23051 GCF_056394205.1 Arthrobacter sp. 10T413_2
GGCGGTTCCCGTTCCGAGCCCGGCGGGGAACTTGAAGTTCAGGCCGGCCCGGCCTGCCTTGGGCAGGTCGATGGCGTAGTAATCGGTGTCGGAGGAGTTTCCGCTGAGTGTTGAACCGGAGACGGTGGTTCCCAGGGGCACCACTGTTGCCGTCGCCATGGTGCCGTTGGGCTCAGTCTCGGACGTCGCAGCCAGGGAGGGCGCAGCCGTGAGCAGTGAAAGGAGCACCGCAATGAGTGCTGTGAGTGCTGTGCGTGCCGGACTGAAAATGCGACGTATGGCGCCGCCCTTATTTGCTGTCAAGTTGTCCCCCTGAATTGTGTGTTTGCTCTAGTGCAGACGACAAAGTAAGTGAAGAGCGTTTGCTCAAGATAATGAACGCCCCCGAAGTGCATTCAGAATTGTGCTAACTGACCGGCCTCGTCGAGTCGAAACGGAATTTCTCAAGGCGCTTGAGGCGCGGCTTGTTCGCTAGGTGTGTGCGGGGACCTCACTTCGCTGGGGTCGGGCATCGCTATTCCTGGGGCAAAATGACGTAGTGGCATGCCGTTGGCTGCGCTGCTGTGCCACGACGCAACGGTAGGATTTTCACCTGTACCTTTTCTTGGACTGCCGTCGAAACCCGAGTGTTTTCTCGCGCGATGAAGCGCCTAGGCAATGAACGGGAGGTGGTAACTCTGCCCTCCGTGAATTGGATAGCAGCGACTTCATTCATCGACATCAATTCCAATTCAGCATCCTGCCAGTCTTCTCGCCCATGCACCCGCAGCTCAGGTGGATGCTGCCGAAGCCCGCTTCAAGAAGTCTCTGCTGACTGGATCTCACTCTCGCGTCGGTGAGTTCACGGCACTGGAGTGTCAGACGGCGCAGGCTGCCGATCAGCAGCGGCTGTAAGTCATTCGGGGCGCTGCTCAGGCGCCGCGCCGCGCGCCGCTTCTTCGCCGGCCCGGACGGTGGCGTCGATCATCGAGTTCATGAACCGGGTGACGATCTCCAGTTCTTCCGGCGTGAAGGTTTGGATCGCCGCGCCCATGTGGCGGGCCAGCGGAAGGAACATGGCGCCGCCGTCCCGGTACGCCTTGGGCGTCATGCGCAGCTGCACCTGCCGGCGGTCCGGGCCCTGGCGCTCTCGGACCACATGGCCGGAACTGTGGAGCCGGTCGATCAGTGCGGTGGTGGCGGGAGAGCTGAGGTTCAGCTCTTTCCTGAGCAAGCCCGGGGTGACGATCTGGTCCCGTGCCGTGTGCTGCATGATGACGGCCAGGGCGTTCAGGTCCGTGCGGTGCATGTCGTTGCGGCCGCCGGCGGAGTCCACGTAGCGGTTGGCTTCGAGGTTGAAGTCCTGCAGGAGCCGGACGAGCGGCGGCGGGCCGGCTGCTTCGGGCGGCCCTGCGCCTTCGGATGGGCCCCGGGGATCGGCTGACAAGACGGACCTCCTTTGTCCCTAGATACGGCGTCCCTGAGTGCGGCCGCGGCAGTCTGACCGCGGTCGGTCGGCGTCGTCGATGGCGCCTTCCGGAGTTTACTGCAGTGGCCGGAAACCGGGTGTTCTACTATCTTCCTCCGGTATTCCGCCCTTCAGGGTTATCTCCATGATAGAGATAGTCTACTATGGAGTTGATTCCTCGTCCCCTCCKAATCGCACCCTAGAAGGACACATGAAAACGACTTCGCCCCCGACGACGCGCGTACCGTTCTGGCTGCGTTGGCTGATTCCCGCAGTGCTGGTCGTGGCCTGGCTGGCGATCGCCGGCATAGGCGGCCCGACGTTTGGCCGTCTGAGTGAGGTTTCATCCAACGACCAGGCCTCCTTCCTGCCCGCCGGGGCCGAGGCCACCGAGGCCCAGGACTGGCAGGCCAAGTTCCGGGACTCCAAGGAAATCCCCGCCGTGATCGTGGTMGAGAGCGATAGCGCCTTCACCCCGGCCGAGCTMGTCGAAGCCGCCGCCCTCAAGAGCAGGCTGGAGGCGCTGCAGGTCGGCAGCACGGTGATCGGCCCCATCCCCTCCGCGGATGCCAAGGCAGTTCAATTCGTGGTGCCCATCGCTTCCTCGGCAGAAGTGAAGGCGGTGGTCAAGGAACTGCGCAATGAGGTCCAGGCATCCGCGCCGGCGGGAATGCAGACCTTCGTCACCGGGCCGGCTGGCCTTGCGGCGGACCTGGCGAGTGCTTTTGCCGGAATTGACGGCATCCTGCTACTCGTGGCCCTCGCCGCCGTGTTCCTGATCCTGCTGATCGTCTACCGCTCCCTGCTGCTGCCCATCATGGTGCTGCTCACCTCGGTCTTCGCGTTGTGCGCCGCGATCCTACTGGTGTTCAGCATGGCCAAAGCCGGCTGGATCMAGCTGAACGGCCAAAGCCAKGGCATCCTGTCCATCCTGGTGATCGGTGCGGCCACCKATTACGCCTTGCTGTACGTGGCACGGTTCCGCGAAGCCCTGACGCACACCACCAACCGCACGGCTGCCGCAATCACGGCCTGGAAGGCCGCCTGGGAACCGATCCTGGCCTCCGGCGCCACCGTKATCATCGCGCTGCTTTGCCTGTTGTTCTCCGACCTCAACTCCAATAAGGCSCTAGGGCCGGTAGCCGCCGCGGGCATCCTCTGMGCKCTCTTCGCGGCCTTGACCCTGCTGCCGGCCCTGATGGCGCTCTTTGGCCGCGCCGCGTTCTGGCCGTTCCGGCCGAAGCTGCTTCCGGAAACCGAGCGGGAGCCGGAACTGGTCACGGGACTGGAGGGCCAGAAGGGACTCTGGCGGGCCACGGGTTCGCTCGTTTCGCGCCGGCCGCGCACGGTCTGGGTGGCCTCGGTCCTTCTGCTTCTCGTGGCGGGGACTGGCCTTCTGCAGCTCAAAGCCAACGGCGTCGCCCAGACCGATGTCATCCTCACCGCCTCTAACGCCGTCGACGGGCAGGAAGCCCTGGGCCGGCACTTCGACGCCGGATCCGGCAGCCCGGCGGTAATCGTGGCCGACGAGGCAAAGGCGCAGGAAGTCCTGGCGAAAGCCAAAGCCAGCGACGGCGTCGGCGACGCCTACCTGCTGGCCGAGGGCGGGGCCCCGGTCATCACCGGGGCCCCGGGCGCACCGGCCGCCCCGGCAGTCAGGGATGGCAGGGTTCTGATCAACGCGACGCTGAACTACGCTGCGGACTCAAATGAGGCGGAAAACGTCGTGGTGTCGCTCCGCCAGGAACTGAAGACGATTGACAGCGGCGTGCTGGTCGGCGGCGTGACGGCCACCGCCCTGGATACCAATACCACCGCACAGCGCGACCTCGTCACCATCATCCCGGTGGTCCTGGGCGTCATCCTGGTCATCCTCATGCTGCTGCTGCGTTCGGTGCTGGCGCCGGTCCTGCTGGTCGCCTCCGTGGTCCTGTCCTACGGCGCGGCGATGGGCGTTTCGGCCTTCGTGTTCAACAACATCTTCGGCTTCCCGGGAGCGGACGCAACAGTGCCCCTCTTCGGCTTCGTCTTCCTCGTGGCACTGGGCGTCGACTACAACATCTTCCTCATGAGCCGGGTCCGGGAGGAGTCGATGAAGCACGGCACCCGGGCCGGCATCCTGCGCGGCCTCGCCGTGACGGGCGGGGTCATCACCTCGGCGGGCGTGATCCTCGCGGCCACCTTCGCGGCTCTGGGGGYCATCMCGATCATGTTCCTGGTGCAGCTGGCCTTCATTGTGGCGTTCGGCGTCTTGCTGGACACGGTGCTGGTCCGCTCGCTGCTGGTGCCCGCGCTGGCCTACGACATTGGCCCKCGGATCTGGTGGCCGGGCAAGCTCGGCCGGCCGGAKAACGACGCCGCGGACCGCKCCGACGTCCCGTTCCCCCGGACTGCGGATAACGAAGAAGCCGGAGTCCGCTAGCCGGACCCTAAAACCGCAGCCGCCGTCACTGTCCCTGGTCCCTCCACCAGGCGACGGTGGCGGCGGCTGCTTCGTGCAGCGGCGTGGGCTCCAGCCCCAGAGCAACCTGGCTCGCGGCGGAATCCATCACGAACGGGCGCTCGAACTGGTACAGCGTCTCCACCAGTTCCCGCATATCGGGCGAAAACACTCCCATCGCCTTTAGCGCCCAGCCGGGCAACGCCGTGACGCGCGGGGACCGGGCGCCGGCCGCGTTGGCGAATGCCCCGGCGATCTCGCGCTGAGTCAGCGCCGGTCCGGTGGGCGCATGCCACACCCGGTTCCACACCTGCGGCTTGTCGGCCGCCGCAATCATGGCGGCCGCGAGGTCAGGAACGTAGGTAAAGGAATGCGGCTGATCCGCCCGTCCGATCACCATCAGGGATTTGCCTGCCAGTACGGGCTTCACCATGCGCTCGCCGGAGTGCGCGGTGCGGACCCGAGGCCCGAAGAAATCGCCCGCCACCACGCTCACGGTGTTCGTTGCGGACTCCGCGCGAGCCTTCAGAAGTGCCGTGCGGACACCTCGTTTGCCGCCCTGGGCCTCGCGKGGGCCCTCCTCGGTCATGGGCCGTTCCGGCGCACTGTAGGAGTACAGGCTTTCCGGGAAGACGACGACGGCGCCCGCCTCGCCTGCCGCGGTGAGCACGCTTTGCTCCGCCTGCGGCAGTTCCCGGGCCCAGGCCTCGGCGCTATACCGCGAGCCGTGGATGCAATGGAAGACGGCCGCGGCGCCACGGAAGGCCTCGCCGAGCCGGKCCGGGTCCGAAACATCGATGGACATTCTCTCGACCAGCGTGTGGGCGGGCCCGCTTCCGGACCTCGTCAGGACGCGCACGCGGTGACCCGCGGCTGCCAGTTGTTCCGCCACCGTCCAGCCCACGGGGCCGGCGCCGGTGACGACGAAGAGACGGGATGGGGCACACCCGGAGGTGCCGGATTGGGACATTTTGATCTCCTTGGAATTTATGAGAGCAGTGCTCTCTAAATTCAGGATGCGCCGCCAAGCGAAAGTAAGTCAAGAGCAGTGCTCACATTTGTTGACAGTGCTCTTGTCCGTGACATGCTGGATGCATGCCCGAGGACAGTGCMAATGCCGCCGTTGAAGCCGCCAGGKAGAACGCCGGGGCCGCCGCCGCGGCTTCCAGGCCCCGGACCCCGCGGGAGCGGGCGCGCGCCCGGACTGTGGCCGACATCGTCCGCCTGGGCCGGGAGCACCTGGCGCTGCACGGGGCGGCCGCGCTGTCCCTCCGCGCCGTCGCCCGGGATCTGGGCGTCGTCTCCTCGGCGGTCTACCGCTATGTGGAGAACCGGGAAGAGCTGCTGACTCTCCTGCTGATTGACGCCTATAACGAACTCGGCGATGAAGTGGATGCCGCCGTCGGGGCCGTGCCAGAAGGTGACTTCGGCGGCCGCTTTGCGGAGCTGGGCCGCGCAGTCCGGGGTTGGGCACTGCGCGAACCGTCCCGCTATGCCCTTCTCTTCGGCAGTCCGGTGCCCGGGTACCGCGCGCCCGCCGAGCGGACCACCGGCCCCGGAACGCGGGTGATTTTTGCCCTTATGGCGATTCTCGACGGCGCCTTCCGGGCCGGTCAGCTCTCGGTTGAGGGTCGGCGCAGCCCTGCCGTCGCCGCCGGACTTGGCGGGGATCTGGCGAAAATCCGGGCCGAGTTCGGCGTGGCCGTCCCGGATGACCTCTTGGCCCGCGGCGCGCTCGCTTGGAGCTCGCTCTTCGGTGCCGTCAGCTTCGAAGTCTTCGGCCAGTACGGCGAGGAAACGTTCACCGCCCGGGAGGAGCTCTTCAGCCATCACCTCGCGGTGCTTGCCGACGTCGCCGGGCTGCCGGCGGCCGCCGCCCCGTGAAGCGGGGTCCCCTGTTGCCCCGCGGTGGCGCTCGGTAGACTGCCCCTGCGCCCGCACGGGCGCACCGATGCTTTCAGGAAGGATCCATCCATGTCTGAAGAGAACATGCCCGAAGAGAACATTTCTGAAAAGAACACGCCTGAAGGGGACCTGCCGGAAAAGAACGCCTCGGGCGAGACCATGTCCGAAGAAGCAGAGGCCGAGGGGCAGTATGTCGAGGGCGACTACGGCACTGCGGGCACGGCAGGTGAAATTCCGCCCACGGCCGTCGAGGGGGAGTATTCGGCGGGGGACTACGGCGATGCCGGCGTGGCCGGAGCGGCCGCCGTCGGCGAGGTGGAGGGCGACTATGCCGCGGGCGACTACGGCGACGCCGGAGTCTCGGCGCCCGAGGTCTCCGGTGAGGAGTCCGTCGCCGAGGAAGCAGAGTACCCGGAGGGCGACTACGGAACCGCCGGAACGGCCGGCGCCGAGCGTGCAGGCCGGCCGGCAGCGGGCGAATCGTCGGAGGACGTCGACCGATAAGCAGCGCAGGCGGTGGTCCGCCCCCGCGGGGTCTTCCGCCGCGGGGGTCCGCGCTGAAGGTTCGCGCAGGGCGAAACACGGCCCGGGGCGCGCCGGAAGGCCTGAAATCCGGGAAATTCAGGCGGCACAGAGAGGCTGCCGACTGTGCCTGGACCAAAGTTGAGTCCATTGCGCTCAACTTTGGATTGACTTAAATCCGGGTCTGGGTAAAGTTGAGTGTAGATCGCTCAATAACGGTCGGACCCATTGTTGTTAGAACCCATTGCGGTTAGAACCACTGCGGTCCGCGGATTCCTCAAAGATTCCAAGGAAAGTAAGGAAACAACCCATGTCACGTGCAGTAGGTATTGACCTCGGAACTACTAACTCCGTCGTCTCCGTTCTCGAAGGTGGCGAGCCCACCGTCATTGCCAACGCCGAGGGTGGCCGCACCACGCCGTCGGTCGTTGCGTTCTCCAAGTCCKGCGAGGTCCTGGTCGGGGAGATCGCCAAGCGCCAGGCCGTCAACAACATTGACCGCACCATCGCGTCCGTCAAGCGCCACATGGGCACCGACTGGACCGTCGCCATTGACGACAAGAAGTACACGGCGCAGGAAATCTCCGCCCGTATCCTTATGAAGCTGAAGAACGACGCCGAGTCCTACCTCGGGGAAAAGGTCACCGACGCCGTCGTCACCGTCCCGGCCTACTTCAACKACGCCCAGCGCCAGGCCACCAAGGAAGCCGGTGAAATCGCCGGCCTGAACGTCCTGCGCATCGTCAACGAGCCCACCGCGGCCGCCCTGGCCTACGGCCTGGACAAGGGCAAGGAAGACGAACTCATTCTGGTCTTCGACCTCGGCGGCGGAACCTTCGACGTCTCCCTCCTGGAGGTCGGCAAGGACGAAGACAACTTCTCCACCATCCAGGTCCGCGCCACCGCCGGTGACAACCACCTCGGCGGCGACGACTGGGATCAGCGCGTAGTGGACTACCTGCTGAACCAGCTCAAGGTCAAGGGCATCGACCTCACCAAGGACAAGATTGCCCTGCAGCGCCTCCGCGAGGCAGCCGAGCAGGCCAAGAAGGAACTCTCCTCCTCCTCCAGCACCAACGTCTCCCTCCAGTACCTGTCCGTCACCCCCGACGGCCCGGTCCACCTGGACGAGCAGCTGACCCGCGCCAAGTTCCAGGACCTCACCAAGGACCTGCTGGACCGCACCAAGAAGCCGTTCCAGGACGTCATCAAGGAAGCCGGCATCAAGCTTTCCGAGATCGATCACATCGTGCTCGTCGGCGGTTCCACCCGCATGCCGGCCGTGTACGACCTCGTCAAGGAACTGGCCGGCGGCAAGGAACCCAACAAGGGCGTCAACCCGGATGAAGTCKTCGCCGTCGGCGCCGCCCTGCAGGCCGGTGTCCTCAAGGGTGAGCGCAAGGACGTGCTCCTGATCGACGTCACCCCGTTGTCCCTGGGCATCGAAACCAAKGGCGGCATCATGACGCACCTGATCGAGCGCAACACGGCCATCCCCACCAAGCGGAGCGAGACCTTCACCACCGCGGATGACAACCAGCCGTCCGTGGCCATCCAGGTCTTCCAGGGCGAGCGTGAGTTCACCCGCGACAACAAGCCGCTGGGCACGTTCGAACTGACCGGCATCGCTCCGGCCCCCCGCGGCGTCCCGCAGGTCGAGGTCACCTTCGACATCGACGCCAACGGCATCGTGCACGTCTCGGCGAAGGACAAGGGCACCGGCAAGGAACAGTCMATGACCATCACGGGCGGCACCGCACTGTCCAAGGAAGACATCGACCGCATGGTCCGTGACGCCGAGGAGCACGCAGCCGAGGACAAGGCTCGCCGCGAGGCAACCGACACCCGCAACACGGCCGAACAGCTCGCCTACTCCGTGGACAAGCTGATCGCGGACAACGCCGACAAGCTGCCGGAAGAGGTCAAGACCGAGGTCAAGGCCGACGTCGACGCCCTCAAGGCAGCCCTTGAAGGCACCGACGACGCCGCCGTGAAGACCGCGTTTGAGAAGCTGCAGGCTTCCCAGAGCAAGCTCGGCGAGGCCATCTACGCCCACGCAGGATCCCCTGACGGCGCCGCCGGCGCCCACGGTGCCCCCGCAGGCGAGCAGGCAGCGGGCTCCGATGAGGACATCGTCGACGCCGAAATCGTTGACGAAGACGAGAAGAAGTAATCATGCCGCACCACGGTAACGAAGAAGAGCACGGTTCTTCCGAGAACCGGCGTGACGCTGAACAGCGGGAAAACGAGCCGCAGAAGCCGGTGATCCACGACAACCGCAAGGTTGATCCGAAGACCGGCCAGGCCCGCCACCCTGACCAGGAACACCATGCGGACTCCGGGGACGCACTGTCCCAGGCGGAGGACATCCTCAACAGCGTTGAGGTGCCCGCCGCCGACTCGGTGGCCCAGGGTGCAGCCGTCGCCGCCGAGGCGGAGGAGCTCAGGGATGACCTTCGCCGCCTGCAGGCCGAGTACGTCAACTACCGCAAGCGGGTCGAACGCGACCGTGCCGTTGCGGGCGAGATGGCCGTCATTGGCGTCCTGAACGCCCTGCTGCCGGTACTGGACGACGTCGACGCCGCCCGCCAGCACGGTGACCTCGCGGACGGACCTTTCGCCGCGATTGCCACCAAGCTGGAGGCTGCGCTGAAGACGTACGGACTGGTCCGCATCGATGAGACCGGCGTGGAGTTCGACCCCACGATCCACGAGGCCCTTATTCAGCAGCCCGGCACGGATATCGACTTCGATACCGTCAGCCAGGTCCTGCGCTCGGGCTACAAGTCCGGCGACCGCGTCCTCCGCGCGGCCCAGGTGATTGTGGCTGTTCCGGCGTAGGGTTGCCCCCGCGCCTTCGCGGATGAGGGGGCCCCGCCCCTCCGCCGGGTGGCCAAGGATCTACGATCCTCGGCCACCCGGCTCCGGCAGGCCCGATGCCACTCCCGGGCCCCCTCATCCGCTACGGCTCAGCGGTTGTCTCGCCTAAGGTGAGATGAGCGCAGCGAAGCTGGATAGGGGGCCGCGGCGTGGAGGGCACCGCGAAGCGGGCACGGCCCCCTATCCAGCGGAGCTCCAACGCACCACAGAATTAGAAAGGAAACGCCATTGGCTAGCCAGGATTGGGTGGACAAGGACTTTTACAAGATCCTTGGTGTCGCCAAGGACGCTTCCGACGCCGATATCAAGAAGGCTTACCGGAAACTTGCCCGGCAGCACCACCCGGATACCAATGCGGGCAATGCGGCGTCGGAGAAGAAGTTCAAGGACATCTCCGAGGCCTATTCAGTGTTGTCCGACKCCGATGAGCGCCAGCAGTACGACGCCATCCGGGCGATGGGCGGCGGCGCGCGCTTTGCCCCCGGCGGAGGAGGCGGGGCTGCCGGCGGCGCAGGCTTCGAAGACCTCTTCGGCGGGCTCTTCACCGGCGGCGGGGGACGCCATTCCGGCAGCTACAGCACCGCCGGCGGCATTCCGCCCGAGTTCGCCGATCTCTTTGGCGGCGGCGGTGGGTTCGGTGGCGGCGGCCAGTCGTTCCAGCGCGCTCCGCAGAAAGGCGCGGACCGCACCGCGTCCACCTCGATCTCATTTGCCGGGTCCATCCGCGGCACCACGATCGGCTTGCGTGAACCCGACGGAGAAGTCATCGACGTCCGCATCCCGGCCGGCATCAAGGACGGCCAGAAGGTCCGCGTTCGCGGCAAAGGCCAGCACGGTCCCGCCGGCTACGGCGACCTCATGGTCACAGTCTCCGTGAAGCCCCATGATTTCTACGTCCGCGACGGCGAAAACCTCCGCATCCACGTCCCCGTCTCCTTCCCGGAGGCGGCCCTGGGCGCCGATGTCGAGGTTCCGACGATCGACGGCGACAAGGTCAAAGTCAGGGTCCCCGCAGGGACGCCGTCCGGCCGCACGCTGCGCGTCAAGGGCCGCGGCGTCAAGCACGCCAGCGGCACCGGCGATCTGCTGGTGACAATCGACGTCGCTGTCCCGCGGCGGCTGAGCAAGGAAGCGGAGGAAGCCGTGAAGGCCTTCGCCGCGGMCACTGCCGACGAGGACGTCCGCGCGGGCCTGGCAGCCAAGGCCCGGCTCTAGGAACGGAGTCCAGCCATGGCCATCGACTTCGATCAGCCGATCTTCGTCATCTCCGTTGCCGCCGAGCTGGCGGACATGCACCCGCAGACGCTGCGCCAGTACGACCGGTTGGGGATCGTCTCGCCCAGCCGCGCCCCGGGCAAATCGCGGCGCTACTCGCAGCGCGATGTGAACATGCTCCGCGAGGTCCAGCGGCTCTCCCAGGAGGGCGTCTCACTGGAGGGCATCAAGCGGATCCTGCAGCTGGAGAACCAGGTKGCAGCCCTGCAACGGCGCGTCACCGAGCTGAGTGAAGAACTCGATCGCCGCCCCCGGGCCCTGGACTCCCGCATCTTCGCTGCGGGAGCCGCGGGCGACGTCGTCAGCCTGGCCCGAGGCAAGCGTCCCCAAGCGAGGTCGCAGGCGCTGGTGGTGTGGCGGCCGCGGGGGATMGAAGACTGAATCCTGGCTTAGTGCAAGAGTGCCCGGGACCRTGAAGGTCCCGGGCACTCTTGCGATGTGTCAGAAGKACGAACTCGAGCCTGCCACCGGGGTGACGGCAAGGCCGTTGCCTGCTACGTCCCGCATGCCACCTGTGGGCRTGTACGTCGGCACAGCGGCCTTAACCGTTCCATTGTTCGCGCTTCCAGTGGCCAGGGCCCCCAGTGTGATGGTGAGCATCCGGGTGGCGGGGCTCCAGCTGACCGTCGAGGCGGACCCTCCGGCACCCTTGTAAGTGAGTGTCCCCGACGGGGAGTAGCTTCCAGCGAGGGCGACGCTGCCAATTCTCGACGTCGGGCACGCCGAGCTGTCCACGCTGACGCTGAGGACGTTKCCCGCGCTGATGGTGACGGTGACCTGGTTGTCCCCGCTCAGGGTCCCTGCGGCACCAGGGGCCCAGCTGCTGCAGATTGTTGAGGAGTCCAGGGCTTCGAAGAAGGTGATGGTGGCCTTGTCGCCGGGTTCGATCTTGCCGCTCTTGCCGCCGCCGTCGGCCAGCAGCACCCCGGACACCGTCGGGGCAGTGACGTCCTTGACGGAGGACGCTGTGCCCGGCGTCGCGGGATTGCCCTGGTTGCCTGCGGTGTCGGTGGCGACGGMGCTGTAGGTGAGCGTCCCGTCAGCCAGAGACGAGAGGTTCACAGCGGTGTTCCAGGCTCCGGACGCGTCCGCGGTCACAGCAGCGGTGACCGTATGCGCGGCGCCGGCGTCCTTGACCGTTAGGGCGATGGATGCCCCCGGTTCGGTGGTGCCGCTGACCGGCACGGAGGCGACGTTGGCGGAACTGACGTAGGCCGGGGCCGTCACGGTCGGGGCCGCCGGCGGGGTGGTGTCAACGGCGGCGCCTGCGCTCCGGATGCTCTCGGATCCTTGCCACTGCCCCAGCACCGGGGTGACCGTGTAGTACCAGGTGCCGGTCGGGACGCCTTGGTCGGTGCAGCCCAGCCCCGCGGCAACTGTGCCCGTGCATGTTCCCCCCGCGGCAATCCTTGTGCCGCCGGATGCGGAAGCGTAGCGCCCCACMGTGTAGCCGCTGACTGAGCGGCCGGCGAGGGTGGCGGCGGCCTTCCATGCCAGCGTGACATTTTCTGCAGACACGCTGGCCGACGGCGTTGCGCCGGCGGCCACGGCATCAGCAGCGGCCGCCGCGGACCCCCCGTTCGCGATAGACGCCCAGAAGGCGTTGGCCCCCGGGCCGGGCCACGAGAGCAGGGTGACGCCGGCAACGATGACGGCAACGCGGCTCCGGATGCTCGGGTGTGCCTGGCGGGTGTTGCGACGGCTCATCGTCGGGCCTCCACGGTGACGGGAATCTTGAAGGTCGCGCCCTGGCAGGCKGACTGTGACTGGACGGACATGCTCGCCGCGCCAGGCAGGGGGACCAGCAGGGAGGAGTTCGCAGGGATGGTGACGGCMGGTGCGAGCGGCRCGGCAGGGGCCGTGAAGGCCACCCCGGTGGTGGTGCATCCGGAATGGGCGGCATCGGCCGTGATTGCCCCGTTGGAGGCCACCGAGTACAACTGAACCGCGAACGCGTTGGGGTTGCTGGTGCGGAGGATGACGTCAGCGCTGCCGCCCGGAACCAGACTGGTCCGGTTCGAGTCGCCGGCAACAAACGCATCGACGGTGACGGTCTGCATCGGGGCTGCGGCTGCGGCACCGGAACCCGTGCCGGTAGTGGCCCAGTAGGCGTAGGCGGTGCCTCCACCGGCCAGCAGACAGAGCGCGGCGGTAGCGGCGGAGGCGGTTCCGGCGACTCTGGTGCCGCGCAGCATGGATCGTGTGGATTGCATGTCAGTTTCCCTGCCCTGATCCCGAGTAGGCCAACTGGAGGACCGCACCCTTGCAGCCGTCCTGCAGACGAGGAGTGTCGAGCATTGCGATCCGCGGCCATTGGGCGGATGGAACGCCAAGTTGTGAGAGCGAGCTGTTGCCGGACGGAACCGCCAAGGGATAGCGCCCGCTGAACTGCACCACGGCGTAGTCCTGCGCAGTGCAGGGCAGGTTAGCCGCGATCGCCTTCGCCGTGCGGACTACGCCCGCGATCGAGACCGTCAGGTTGCCGACGTCGATGCTCTTATCCGCGTTGGTGAATCCAAGGTCCAGGGACCGGTTGGTGCCGGGGGCGAGCAGTCCCGCCACGTCGCCGGAGAGCCCGAACACGCGCAGGGGAGCCTTGACCCTCAACTGGGTTTGTACGGAAGCCGACTGGATCGCACCGCTCTGGCCCGTCAAGGTCAAGGCGTAGTCTCCGGCGGCAGTAGAGGATGCCGTGGAGACGTTCACGCTGAGCTGGGCCGTGCTGCCGGCCGTCAGCTTGAGGGACGACGGCGAGAAGCTGGGCGCTGCCCCCGCCGGTAGGCCGGTGACAGTCAGTACTACCGTGCCCGCAAACCCGCCCGTCGAGCTGACAGTTGCGGAATAGCTCGTGGCCTGTCCCTGGTCAACGTTCCTGCTGGACGGCGTGACCTGCACCAGGATCCCGGGCTTTTGCGGGGCGGACTGCTGCCCGGCCGCGTAGAGCGTGCCCGCCGGCAGGAAAATGGCCAGCAGGCCAATAATGAGGACGCGGCCGGCGAGGCCCGCGTGATCCCTTGCGAGCCGGAAGAACCGCAGTAGATGCTGCATTCCGTATCCTCCTTCGACCCGGCGGTATGGCGCGGATCGTGGGTGTCGGCGGTGGCTGATGCGTTGTTGCACAGTGGCCCGAAGGCCGCCCCGGCGGGCCGGGTATCCKGCCCGCCGGGGACACMAGCTACTCGCTGCCGACGGTGACCGTGACGAYGGCCGACTTGCAGGCATCCTGGTTGGCAGKGTCATTCAGGAAGGCCAGTGTTCCGKACCCCACCTGGGTGCCCGTGCTGTTCGCCGCGACCGGGGAGTTCGACGTATCGGCGCTGACCGTGAACCACGCCGGCAGGCACTCGGCAGCGCTCGTGGTCACCTTCGCAGTGAGGGCTCCGACGACGGTGCCGGTGTTGGTGCTGTTGTCGGCCGTGTACGTCACGGGCACTGAGTTGCCMGGTGCCAGGCCGGCCGCGAAGCTTGCATGCAGGGTMACGGTGCCGCCGCCGGTGGAGTTGGCAGCGGTGCCGGTGCCGGCGCCGGTGGTGGTCCAGTAGGCGTAAGCAGTGCCGCCGCCGACGGCCACGAGGGCGACTGAGGCTGCAACGGCGATGACCTTGCTCTTCTTGGTGAGCTTGCGCATTTGTGAGACTCCTTGTGTGKGTGGCACCCGGACAGGAGTCAACAGGCCTGAGCCGCATTCCCCCCAATCCTGCGGTTGCCGCGCTGAATCGATGGCCCAATCGTTGCGGTGAAGAGCGGACGGGACAACGTGTAGTTGTACTMGTCTTTTCGCCCCGGGATTACCTACTCMCGAGTAAGGTACTCGCGTTTCGGCTCGGAGAGCTTCTGGTTTCCGCACGGAAACTACGTGCGCGGCGGGACKAAACGGTGCGACATTACGCGCGTGCGGACGTCCTCGAGCCGTGGTGTCCGGCCCGGATTAGTGGAGCAAGTAGTCTGCTTTTATCCGCAGCTCCGGGCGCATCCCGCAGGCACGGTGGCGGCATGCCGGCGTGCCCGGGCAAGTAGCCGCGGCAACGAACTGAGTACTGCGCAGCGGAAACGGGTAACGTGCCTTCCGATAGTCGGGTACCTGAAGTGCGTGACTTCAGGCCTTGAGCGCGCGTTGAATTGGGGTGTCAGAAAGTCTGGTGTGACACGCTCACAGCTCCTTCGGGAAGCCCGGGCGGAGCCAGCGCAGCAGCGTAGAGGCCGGGGGGGCATCGCATGCATGAGTCATCCGAGTTTGGACCGTCCACGTTCGCGGGTACGCGATGAGCCCGGGGCTCCAGGCGGCCGTCCTGTTTGCCGGCTCGCTGCCAGGGCACATCTTGATGTCCCTGGGGCAGGCGCTCGTGGTGGTATGCCTGTGCTTCGACTTCGTCCGCGCAGTGTCCGTCCCGCGGTCCCACCGCCGCTATGTGGCCAACACCGTCTTCCGCACCCTGGCCCTGCCGTCCATCCTGGTCATGGCGTTCAGCGTGCTCCTCGATGCCGCGTCCGGCTCCTGGACAAACGTCGCCGCAGGCGTCTTCATCCTGGTCGCCGTGATCTTCCGKTGGCACCACGACACCGACGAAGACAACTGGTGGAAGGGCAAAGGCAAGGCCCTGGGCCGCTGGCTCAAGAACCGGGCGGCCTCCGGATCCCTGGTTGCTCCGGCCGCGGCGTGAAAAAGCCCTTGCTGTCCGGGCGTCCCAGGGTGTCCAATCCTTAACGGAAGGCCCTGCGGGGCACGAGTKGACGCCACGCCAGGAGGATTTCATGCCATCGAAAGCCGCCAGGACTCCGTCGAGGGGTCCGGCCCGGGGCACGTCTGACCTCCGGCGGGCCGACGCCAACGGCTCCGCGCCGCCGGAGCAGCCGGACAAGATCCGCAATGTGGCACTTGTAGGCCATTCAGGTGCTGGAAAAACGATGCTCACCGAAGCCCTGCTTGCCGCCACCGGGGCCATCACGCGCAAGGGCTCGATCGCCGACGGCACCACGGTGAGCGACTCGGATCCCGCCGCCATCGCCCAGCAACGCTCCGTGGCACTGGCCGTGGTGCCCGTGACAGTCGGGGATATCAAGGTAAACCTGCTGGACACTCCCGGCTATACGGATTTCATCGGAGAACTGCGTGCCGGGCTGCGGGCGGCGGACGCGGTGCTGTTTGTCGTATCGGCCACCGACGACGTCGACGCCGCGACCACCGCGCTCTGGAACGAGTGCCAACGGCTCGGAATGCCCCGGGCCGTGGTCATCAGCCGTCTGGACCACCCGCGCGCGGATTTCGACGCCGCCCTTGCCCGCTGCCGGCTGGCGTTTGGCGACTCTGTCGTGCCGCTCTACCTACCGGTCAGCACCGACAGTACCGTCACCGGCCTGCTGGGGCTGCTGACCGGCATGGTTTCCCAGTACGGTCCGGACGAAGCGGCACCCTCAGCCCGCGCCGCGACCGACGTCGAACTCGCCGGGTCGGAGCCCGCGCGGGGCGCGCTGATCGAAGGAATCATCGCCGAGAGCGAGGACGAGACGCTCATGGATCGGTACCTCGGTGGTGAAGAAATCGCTTCCGAAGCCCTGATCGCCGATCTGGAGACCGCCGTCGCCCGCGGGTCCTTTCACCCCTTGCTGCCGGTGTCCGCGGAATCAGGACTTGGCCTGGCGGAACTGCTGGACGTCCTGGTGCGCGCTTTTCCTACGCCGGCGGAGCGCGGGGTCCCGACAGCCACGGACCTCGACGGCGTGGCCGCCGGCCCGCTGGCCTGTGACCCCGAAGGGCCGCTGCTCGGCGAAGTGGTGCGCACGACCATCGACCCATTCCTCGGCCGGGTCTGCCTGGTGCGCGTCTTCTCCGGCGTCGTGCGGGAGGACGCCGCCATCCACGTGGGCGGCCGCGGCATGGCGGACCGCGGCCACGAGGACCACGATAGCGACGAGCGCATCACGCACCTGTATTCGCCGCTCGGATCCGGTCTGCGGCCGGTAGCGTTCTGCGTTGCCGGGGATATCTKCGCGCTGACCAAACTGGGCACCGCGGAGACCGGCGACACGATTTCGGCCAAGGAGTCGCCTTTGCTCGTCGCCGCCTGGGACATGCCGGATCCGCTCATGCCTGTGGCCATCGAAGCGGCCACGCACGGCGATGAGGACGTCCTGGCCCGGAACCTGGGCAAGGTCATCGCCGGGGACCCGACGCTGCGCGTGGAACGCAACTCCGAAACCCACCAGCTGATCCTGTGGTGCATGGGCGAGGCCCATGCCGACGTCGTCCTGGGCAGGTTGCGGGACCAGGGAGTGAACCTGCAGACCGTCCCGGTGGTCACCCCGCTGCGCGAGACGTTCGCCGCGCCGGCGGCCGGCCACGGGCGGTATGTCAAGCAATCGGGCGGCCACGGCCAGTACGCCGTTTGCGACATCGAGGTGGAACCCCTCGAACGCGGCGCCGGATTCGAATTTGTCGACAAGACGGTGGGCGGGGTGATTCCCGGGCCGTTCATCGCCTCGGTCGAAAAAGGCGTACGCGCGCAGATGCAGAAAGGCGTCTCCGCCGGATTCCCCGTGGTGGATATCCGGGTGACGCTGGTTGGCGGCAAGACCCACAGCGTGGACTCCTCCGACGCGGCCTTCCAGGCGGCCGGTGCCCTGGCCCTTCGGGAAGCCGCGGCGGCCACCCGGATTCAGTTCCTCGAACCGGTCTCGGCTGTGACCATCAGCGTTTCGGAGGACCACGTGGGCGCCGTGATGAGCGACTTGTCTTCCCGCCGGGCACGGCTGACGGGAACGACGTCCGCCGCGGACGACAGCACCGAGATCAGCGCCGAGGTTCCGGACCAGGAGCTGCTGAAGTACGCGGTGGAGCTGCGGGCCTTGACCGCCGGCAGCGGCCGGTTCCGGCGCAGCTACCTGCGGCACGAACCCGTGCCCGCGGCCGCCGCGCCGGTGGCCCCTAACAAGAACAGCGTCAGCCGTTGATGACCTGGGGCACGCCGAGGGCTTTGAGGCCTTCGACGCCGAACTCGAGTCCGTAGCCGGATTGCTTGGCTCCGCCGAAGGGGACGCGGGGGTCCACGGCGCCGTGTTTGTTGATCCAGACCGTGCCGGCTTCGAGCCGGGCCGCGACGGTGCGGGCTGCGGCGGGGTCGGAGGACCACACGGAGGCGCCGAGTCCGACGTCGAGGGCGTTGGCGTTGGCGACGGCTTCGTCGACGGTGCTGTAGCGGATGATCGGCAGGGCGGGGCCGAACTGCTCCTCGGCTACGAGCGGGTTGTCGTTGTCGATGTCGGCGATCAGGGTGGTGGGGTAGAAGTGGCCGGCCCGGTCCGGGTCGGGGTTGCCGCCGAGCAGGACCCGGGCGCCGGAGGCCTTGGCGGCGTCGACGAGACGGTCGACGATGTCGTACTGCTGGCGGTTCTGCAGCGGGCCGAGCACGTTGGCCTCGTCCAGGCCGTTACCCATCGGCATTGCGGCGGCGACGGCGGTGAGCTCCTCGCAGACGGCGTCGTAGATGTCGGTGTGGACGTAGAGGCGTTTGAGGGCCGCGCAGGTCTGGCCGGTGTTGATGAACGCGCCCCAGAACAGGCCTTCGGCGATGGCTTTGGGGTCCGCGTCGGGCAGCACGATGCCGGCGTCGTTGCCGCCGAGTTCCAGGGTGAGGCGTTTGACGGTGTCGGCGGAGGACTTGATGATGGCCTTGCCGGTGGCGGTGGAGCCGGTGAACATGATCTTGCCGATGCCGGGGTGCCCGGCCAGGGCCTCGCCGACGTCCCGGCCGCCGGAGACCACGGACAGGAGGCCTTCGGGGAGTTCCTCGTTGATGACGGCGGCGAGGGCCAGGACGGAGAGCGGGGTGTATTCGGAGGGCTTGACCACCACGGCGTTGCCCATCCGCAGGGCGGGGGCGAGCTGCCAGACGGTGATCATCATGGGCCAGTTCCACGGGCCGATCGCACCGACGACGCCGATGGGACGGTAGTGCAGTTCGGCGCGGGTTTCGCCGTCGTCCACCACGGTTTCCGGCTCCAGGGCCGTGGTGGCCGCGACGCGCAGCCAGGCGGCGCAGGCGCCGACTTCGAAGCGGGCGTTGGGGCCGTTGAGGGGCTTGCCCTGTTCACGGGAGAGCAGGCGGGCAAGTTCCTCGGCGGAGCGTTCGACGGCGTCGGCGGCCTTGAGCAGGGCCGCGGACCGGGCGTCGTGGCCCAGGGCGGCCCAGGCCGGCTGGGCAGCCGTTGCGGCGGCGATGGCCTGCTCCAGGTCCGCAACGGTGTGGACGGGAKCCTGCCCGACCGCTTCGCCGGTGGCGGGGTCCAAGATGGTCCGGGTCGCACCGGACGTMGGGGTGATCGAGGCGAGAAGGGCGTCGTAGGTTTCCATGGGTGTACTCCACATCGAGTAGTTCAGAGAACGCGGCCGGTACGGCCTGCGAGCGTTGCTTCAAGCGTGCTCCGGCGGGGCACCGAGGGTCTTGTCTATCCGCGAAGAGCTGTTGTGCGGGAGCGAACGGAACGCCAAAGGCGTTGCCTAGAGTTGCGTTMCGGAGCGCGCCCGAAGCAGAAGCATGTCGTGGACTTCGTCAAGGGATGCAGCAATGGCTGACCGATCGACGCCGGCCAGGTACTGCAGAACGAGGCCGTMGAGGGCGGCAAAAAGCGTGCGGGCCACAACCCTCATGTTGCCGGTCAGGCCTGAGGCCGTCAGCCCGTCGGCCAGGGCGCTGATGTAGCTCTCGTAGAGGGCGGTCACCGCTTCGGAAAGCTCGGGACGCCGTCGGGCCTCGAKGATCATCTCGTACTGAAATACCTGCAGTTCCGGTTCTGCCAGAAGTAGCTCCAGCAGCGAGTCCGTGAATGAGTGGCCCAGCGTGGCAGCCTCCCGCAGCTTGGACGCATTGATGGATTGCTCGGCAGCCCAGTCCAGGGCTGCGGCTATGAGGGCGTCGCGGGATCCGAAGTGGTGGGCAACCAAAGTGTTGTTGACTCCGGCAGCTTCCGCCACCGAGCGGTAGGTCAGCCCCCGCAGTCCCTTGGCAGCCACCACCGAAACGGCGGCGCGCAATAGGGCTTCCTTTCCGGTTCCGTACTTCGAAGGCGTGGCAGTCATGGACCGAGTMTAGCGAGTTCGCCGCGGTGCACGGCGGAGCTATTGACTTAAAACTAAGCAAATGCTGATATTGAATTCCATGTGAACCAGATCACGTCGCCTCACGGCCATTTGCCATTCCATTCGGCGCCTTCGTCGCCCACAACTCCACGGAGTCAGCATGCCTTTCACCCCGGCCTTTACTACTTCCTCTACCCTCGACGCCAACAAGAACGAGCCATTCGAACTGGGATCTGTTCAGTGGATCCGCCGCTTTGGTGAAGGAGAGCGGCCCGCACTTGCCTGCGGCTACTGGCACGTCACGCCCGCGGAGGCGCCCGAGCCTTTCGACCTTGTGATCGAGGCTGACGAGACAATCTCCATCGTCCAGGGCCACCTAACTATTGAGGTGGAGGGCGGAGACGTCTATGACCTCGGGCCGGGCGGTGCCGCGTCGTTCAACAGGGGCGCCCGCACCCGGTGGTCCGTGCTTGAGCCGACCATCGAATTTTTCGTCTACTCCTAGGAAGTGTCCGAATGAACAACGTAGAGACGTATGACGTGGTTGTGGTCGGGGCCGGATTTGCCGGTCTCACCGCTGCCCGTGAGCTCACCAGGCAGGGCGCAACCGTGCTCATCCTGGAAGCCCGCGACAGGATCGGTGGCCGCACGTGGCTGGATCAGCGCCTGGGACGGGACCTGGAAATCGGCGGCACCTGGGTGCACTGGACCCAGCCGCATGTCTGGGCTGAGCTGACGCGTTACGGCTTGGAGACCACGCCCAGTCCCGAGCCGGAACGTGCCTTCTGGTGGGCGGGCGGCCGCCGCCACGAGGGCGCCCCGGACGAGTTGCTCGCAATCATCGGCCAGACAAATGAGGAGTTCGTTCAGGACTCCCGCAAGTATTTTCCGGAGCCCTTCAGGCCGCTGGCCCGCGACGATTTCAAGGCGATCGATGAGGTGTCCGTCCAAGAGAGAATCCGTGAGCAATTCCCCGCCGGCGGCCCGCGGGACATCCTCGAATCCTTTTGGGCTCTGAACTTCAATGGTCCGTTGGACAACGCGGCCTTGACCCAGGCACTGCGCTGGGTTGCCCTCACCAACGGCGACTGGGCGGTGAATTTCGAAGCGTGCGCGACCTACAAGATCGTTGGCGGCACAGCCGCCCTGGCGGCAGCGATCCTCTCGGATTCCGGGGCCGGTATCGAGTACGGCTTCACCGTTGAAACCATCTCGGATGACGCAGCATTCGTGAACATCCGGGGTGCGGACGGCCGGAACGTCCGTGCCCGGACGGCGATTGTCACGATTCCGCTCCCGGCTCTGGCGGCGGTTGACTTTGAGCCGCCCCTGCCATCGGTCAAGGCCGAAGGCTCCACGTTTGGGCAGGTCTCCAAAGGTGCCAAAGTCTGGTTCAGGCTTCGCGGAAAACATGCACCTTTCGTAGCGCTGGGAGGCGCCGACTGGCCCCTGAATTTCTTCCAGGCGGAGTACACGCTCGACGGCGACACCATCGCCGTCGGGTTCGGTCCTGACGCCGCGAAGATCGACGTGGAGGATCCAGCTGCCGTCCAAGCTCAGCTCGCACGTCTGGTGCCGGKAGTCGAGGTGGTTGCGGTAGGCAGCCACAACTGGKTGGAGGATCCGCTATCCGGTGAAACCTGGCCGATGCACCGCACCGGTTTTCTCTCGACCTACCTCGCCGCCATGCAGGCGGCGCACGGCCGGGTCCTGTTTGCCGGCTCCGATATCGCCAACGGCTGGAGCGGATTTATCGACGGCGCAATTGAGAGCGGCATGGGTGCCGCCCGTGACGCGGCCTCCCTCCTGGCGCTGCACACTTCCTGAACGTCACTGCCGTTCTCGACCAACTTCGCTCATGAACAACAACCGATCGCTGAGCGACAAGAGGGTGACGCGCGCCACCTGCCATGCTGGATTTCACGGTGCAACGCACCCCCCATATTCCCAGACCGAAATTTCCCAGACTCATGACCGTTAAGAAGGATCCGATGAGTATTTCAAAATCCGAGTCCCCGACCGCAGAAGCCAGTCCCCGCACGGAGCACTCCACCGCGCTGCGCGCCGRAAGCGTCGGCGTCATGGGCATTCTCTTCTTTGTGTTGTCCGCCCAGGCGCCGTTGACCGGAATCGTCGGGGCGTCACCGCTGGCCGCGGCCCTCGGCAACGGCCCTGGCGCGCCCGGCGCGTATCTGGTGGTGGGCATCGTGATCGTAATCTTCKCCGTCGGGTTCGTCGCGATGAGCCGCAAGATCCAGGCCAACGGCGCCTTCTACGCCTATGTCACGGCCGCCTTTGGGCGGAGGATCGGGGCAGGGGCGGCGTGGCTMGCGCTCCTCGCGTACAGCACGGTGCAGGCCGCGATGTACKGGCTGTACGGCGCCGCATTCTCGGGCGTCCTCGGAACCGCCGGGATCGTGGTTCCCTGGTGGCTGCTGGCCGTGATCACCATGGCGGGCGTGCAGGTGCTGGGATCCCTCAACATCGAACTCGGGGCCCGGGTCCTGGCGGTGCTCGTCGGCCTCGAGGTCGCGATCCTGCTCATGTTCGGGTTCACCGTGCTGCTGCGGGGCGGCGGACCGGAGGGGATCAGCCTCGCTGCCTCCTTCTCTCCCGCGGCGATCGGCGCGGGCGCCCCGGGCGTGGCCATCATGTTCGCTGTCGCCTCGATGTTCGGCTTTGAATCCACGGCCATCTACTCGGCCGAGKCCAAGGACGCCCACCGCACAGTGGCCCGTGCCACGTATCTTTCGGTGGKGGTCATCGCGATCTTCTTCTCCTTCATTTCGTGGATGCTGGTCAGCTACTACGGCCCCTCGCACGTCGTCGACGCCGCGGGCGCGGCCCTGGAGTCGGGCGACTMCACCTCCTTCGTGCTGACGCCCATGGTGGAGCTGTTCGGGCCGTGGGCCGGAACCGTCACCGGCATGCTGCTCGTGACCTCCCTGCTGGCCGGCATCATTGCCTTCCACAACGGAATCAACCGCTACCTCCATTCGCTGGCCCTGCGCGGGTCGATGCCCCGCGGAGTGGCCCGGACCAACCGGCACAAGGCTCCCGCCGTCGCCGCCCGGATCCAGACCGTGGTCGCTTTCCTGCTCGTGGCGCCGTTCGCCGTGCTGTCCCTGGACCCTGTCCTGACCCTCTTCTCCTGGTTCAGCGGGCTTGCCGTGGCGGCGCTCCTGGTCCTCTACATGCTCTGCTCCCTCGCCGTCGTCGCGTACTTCCGGCGCGAAAGGGTGCCAGGCCAGCTCTGGCAGACCGTGGTGGCGCCGGTGCTCGCCACCGTGCTGCTTGGCTGGGTCCTGTTCCTCGTGATCAGCAACTTCACCGCACTGATCGGCGGCAGTGCCGAAACGGCCGTGGGCCTGCTGCTGACCGTGCCGATTGTGTTTGCCGCCGGGGTGCTGGTGGAAGTTGCCGTGGAGCGCAGGGCCGCGCGAGCCGAGGTCTCCGCCTAGCGACCAGCCCTAAGACACAGAAGGGGCGGTGCCGGACAGATCCGGCAC
>NZ_JBFTHK010000068.1:0-22692 GCF_056394205.1 Arthrobacter sp. 10T413_2
GCCATCGAGGTCGACGCCGTCAAGGTCGTTGCCCAGGTGGTTGTCGGTGGCTGGGTTTCGAACAACAAGGGCATCAACCTGCCCGGCGTGGCCGTCAACGTGCCGGCGCTGAGCGAAAAGGACGAGGACGATCTGCGCTGGGCSATGCGCCGCGGCGTGGACATGGTCGCSCTGTCSTTCGTTCGSGATGCCTCGGACATCGTCCGGGTCCACGAGATCATGGACGAGGAAGGCCGCCGCGTGCCGGTCATCGCCAAGATCGAGAAGCCGMAGGCCGTKGAGCAGCTGCCCGAGATCATCGACGCCTTCGACGCCATCATGGTGGCCCGTGGCGACCTCGGYGTGGAGCTTCCGCTGGAGGARGTGCCGATCGTCCAGAAGCGCGCCGTCGAACTCGCCCGCCGYTGGGCSAAGCCGGTCATCGTGGCCACCCAGGTCCTCGARTCGATGATCGACAACCCGCGCCCGACCCGCGCCGAGGCTTCCGACTGCGCCAACGCAGTGCTCGACGGCGCCGACGCGGTGATGCTCTCCGGYGAGACCAGCGTKGGCAAGTACCCGATCGAGACGGTCAAGGTCATGGCCCGGATCATCGAATCCACCGAGGTYCACGGCCTGGAACGCGTCCCCCCGCTGGGCACCAAGCCCAAGACCCGCGGCGGCGCCATCACCCGTGCCGCCGTCGAGATCGCCGACCAGCTGGAAGCGAAGTACATCTGTACCTTCACCCAGTCCGGTGACTCSGCCCGCCGCCTCTCCMGGCTGCGCCCGATCCGCCCGGTCTTCGCCTTMACCCCRGTGGAGCACGTCTGGAACCAGCTCGCGCTGACCTGGGGCATCCARCCGGTCCTGGTCCCGATGGTGGGCCACACCGACGAGATGACCGCACAGGTTGACCGCAACCTGCTCGAGATGRACCTCGTCGAAGACGGYGACATGGTGGTCATCGCCGCCGGTTCCCCTCCCGGGAAGGCCGGTTCCACCAACATGCTGAAAGTCCACAAGGTCGGCGACCTCGCCGACGCCGGCAGCCACGGCGAGAACGTCGTCACCAAGGACAAGCTCGGCCCCTGGCCTGAAAAGAAGAGAAAGAACCGGGCGGCGCCCGGGCCCGCCGGGGCCTGACTCACTCGCAACACGCCTTGCATCACGTTGAAAAGGGAAAGGGAGGCTCCCGGGCGCGTCCCGGCGGACCAGACGCTCCCGCCCGGGGGCAGGCCGGATGGGCATTAGACATTTCAGTCCCCTTCCGGCTAACGGTCACAACCGGGGCTATAAAYYGGCACCGGCGACAAAGTCGCAGCGCCGGCGGGCTGAGCGTCCTTCGTCAGGTGTCAAGGCGTGTCATAGGATCTGCCCGTCGGGCTGGCCGGAGGCTCGGGTGTCCTCCCGKAGTCCCCCTACCCATGCCCTGTCATCCCTTGTGCCCGGACTCTCTTTCATACGTGAGGCCGAATGGGACGTGGTCGCTKAGTTCCAGCTCGTAAAGATCAGGCCGGCGCCGTGTTACCAGGATGCCATGTGTTCCGCCGAAGATGGCGGCCTGCCGCAGCTCTCTCTCTGCGGCATTCAAAAGCTMCTCGAGCTGGTTGCGGTTTGAAATATGCACCTCTCGGACGCGGTATTGAAGGGCCATTTTGATAACTCTCTTTCTCGATTCAACGATGCCCGTGTAACTGTCTGCTGGGCCACTGACTTGTCTCGTCGGAGGAATGACGACAGCGGGTTTTGCGGTGGCGGTCAGCGTCACATGATGGAGCCGCGCATGACCCGTCGCGGTCAGACGGCTGTGCTCAGATAGTCGATGGCCAGTTTGTAGCCGTATATGCCCGCGCCGGAGATCAGGACGGCACACCCGGAGATTGGAGAGGAGGCATGGATACTCCTCTGTCTGTAGTAGTTGACGTCGATTTCGACAGCGGGAACATGCGCGGAGGCCAGCGCGTGCTGCAGCTCTGTAGGGACGGGACTGAGACTGGCTGTGTTGATGACAATCCCGACGACCGAGGCGGTGGCGGCCCGAAGAGTGTCTATCAGGCCGGCTTCAGTGCAGAACTTTAGGCAGACGGTGAAGCCGTGTGCAGCCGCAACCGGCTCGACGAGTCGCTCGATCTCCGCTCGGGTGGGCGCCCCGGGCTCGTCGGGTTCGACTGGATCCGTCGGGGGCCCAATAACAACCAGGATGGTCCCACGGCTGGGTTTCGCCGGGTGATCGGAAACATCGGAGGGCCCCGCCAGGGAGCAGCTTGCGGTCTTCGAGGCAGGAGGCTCAACCCGTTGCAGCTGCTCAGGGTGGGTGGCCTTCCGGGTGCCCCGTGCGCGTGCCAGCTCCGATGCTGCGGTAGAAGCAACGTAGCCAAGGTCGGCCGCGGCAGTCAGAATTCTTTGCCGGGTCGATGGTGAAACGCGGGGAAGTCCGCGCAGGGCACGCGAGACGGTCGCGGTCGACACCCCGGTGGCGGCAGCGACGTCCCGGATGCCTGTGGCCTGCAGGGTCTGGCCCGAATGCGCTTGAGATGCCGTGGCCGGGTCGCTGCCCGGGTTGGTCATGAGAGTCTCCGTCCTAGCCGTTGTAGCCGTGGGGGTTGGTTTTCTGCCAGCGCCAGTGGTCCTCACACATCTGGTCCACGGTCCTGGTGGTGGACCAGCCCAGGTCGGCCAGGGCCGAGGAGGCATCGGCCCAGAAAGCGGGCAGGTCGCCGGGCCGGCGGGCCGTGATCTCATAGGGAATTGGTTTGCCGGCGGCGTTTTCGAAGGCGTGCAGGACTTCCAGCACCGACGAGCCCCGGCCGGAGCCGAGGTTCCAGCGCCGCACCCCGGCCCGAGCGGCAATGTGGTCCAGGGCCGCGACGTGTCCTTCGGCGAGGTCCACCACGTGGATGTAGTCCCGCAGGCATGTGCCGTCCGCGGTGTTGTAGTCGCCGCCGAAGACCATGAGCCTCTCGCGGCGGCCCACGGCAACCTGGGCGATGAAGGGAACCAGGTTGTTGGGGATGCCCTGCGGGTCTTCGCCGATGCGGCCTGACGGATGCGCACCTACCGGGTTGAAATAGCGCAGCAGGGCAATGTGCCAGCGGGGATCGGCGTCGCCCAKATCCGAGAGGATATCCTCGATTTGTTCCTTGGTCCGGCCGTAGGGGTTGTTGGCGCCGATTTCCATCTTMTCGACGTAGGGGATGGGACTGTGCTCCCCATACACGGTGGCCGATGAACTGAACACGAGCGACCGGACGTCGTGCCGGTCCATGACCCGGATGAGGTTCAGGGTGCCCACCAGGTTGTTGTAGTAGTACTTCAGAGGTTCGCGGACAGATTCCCCCACCGCCTTCAGACCGGCGAAGTGGATCACAGCCTCGATCGCGCCGTTGGCGAACACCCCGTCMACTGCGGCCTCATCCACCAGATCGACACTGTGGAACTCCGCGGTCTTCCCGCTGAGCTCTGCAACCCGGCGCAGCGACTCCTCGCTGGAGTTCACCAGGTTATCTATTACCACCACGTCATGGCCGGCCTCGTGCAGGGACAGCACCGTGTGCGAACCGATGTACCCGGTCCCACCGGTAACCAGAATTCTCATCGGATGCGTTCCGCGCCCGCGGCCGGCGTGACGGTGAAGATGTCCGGCCGGGTGAATCTCGCCTTCGCGAAGGCGCGGACGATGGCATCGCGGACCTGCTGCTMGCAAGCGACGGGTATCAGGGCGATGGCCGAGCCGCCGAAGCCGCCGCCGGTCATGCGCGCGCCGATGGCGCCGTGACTGCAGGCCGTCTCCACGGCCAGGTCGAGTTCCGGACAGGAGATCTGGAAGTCGTCCCGCATGGACGCGTGGCTGGCATCAAGCAGCCCGCCGATGTGCGCCGGGCCCTTGCTCTGGAGGGTGTCTACGGTTTTCAGCACGCGGTCGTTCTCKCTGACGACGTGCCGGACCCGCCTGAACGTTACCGGATCGAGCAGCCTGCCGGCCTTCTCGAGGTCGGCGACGGCGACATCGCGGAGCGCCTTCACGCCCAGGACCTCGGCGCCGAGCTCGCAGGAAGCGCGGCGGGAGGCATAACCGCCGTCGGCGTGGGAATGCGCGACCTTGGTGTCGATGACGAGCAGGACCAGTCCGGCCTCCCGCGCTGCKAACGGGACCAGTTGCACGGCCTGGTCCCTGCAGTCGAGGAAGACGGCCTGTCCGCTGGCGCCGCGCAGCGACGCCGACTGGTCCATGATCCCGGTCGGCGCTCCGACGAAGCCGTTTTCCGCATGMTGGGTGAGCAGGACCATCTCCTCTGCCCCGAGTCCCGCACCGGTGAGATCGTTGAGCGCGGTGATTGCTGCGCACTCGATCGCGTGTGAGGACGACAGCCCGGCGCCGGGCGGGACGTCGGAGTCGAGCAGGAGATMGARGCCGGAAACCTMGATGCCGAGCTGCTGCAACGCCCAGACCACGCCCAGGGGGTATGTGGCCCACCCGGAAACACTGCCGGGAACCAGAGAGGCGGCGTCGGCCGTTATCATCTCCTGGCCGCCGACGGTGGACAGCAGCCGCACGATGGAGTCGTCGCGGAGGCGGAGCGCCGTCCTTGCCCTCTTGTCGATGGCGAAGGGGAGGACGAAGCCCTMGTTGTAGTCGGTGTGCTCCCCGATCAGGTTGACCCGGCCCGGGGCGGCCCATACTCCGTCCGGGGTCGCGCCGAAGGTCTTCTMGAAGCGGGCCGCCAGATCACCGACCTGGGTGTTAGTGCGTGCGTCGGTGCTCATGCGGGGGCGCCTTCCGGGGTGAGGGTGGCCGTGTCTTGGGAAGCATCGGTCGCGACGCCGGCGACTTCGCGCAGCCGGGCCGCGACGGATTCGGGTGTGGTGTCGTTAATGAAGGCGCCCATGGCCGCTTCGGAGCCAGCCAGGTACTTGAGCTTGTCAGCGGCGCGGCGCGGCGAGGTCAKCTGCAGGTGCAACTGACCGGCCCGGCGCATGGCGGGCTCCAGCGGGGCCTGGTGCCAGGCCGCGATGTAGGGGGTCGGCGTCGGGTAAAGGGCATCGAACTKCCGCAGCAGCTCCGGATAGAGCTGGGCAAGTTCGTCACGTTCGGCCCCGTTCAATGCGGCCAGGTCCGCGACCGGCCGGTGCGGGACGAGGTGGACTTCCAGCGGCCAGCGTGCCGCGAACGGGACGTAGGCACTGAAGTGTTCGCCCTCGAGGACCATGCGGCTGCCGTCGTTGCGCTCGGATTGCAAAAGGGAGGCGGTCAGGGTGGCGGTTCCGTCCGAGTTGTCGAAGTACAGGCCGGCCGCAGCCGCCAGCACCGCTGCGCGGGGGGTCACGTAGGGGTAGGCATAGATCTGCCCGTGCGGGTGGTGCAGGGTGACGCCGATGTCAGCGCCTCGGTTTTCGAACGGGAAGACCTGCCGGATGCCGGCCAGCGCGCTGAGGGCCTCGGTCCGGTGGGCCCAGGCGTCAATCACCGTGCGGGTGCGGCGCCAGCCCAGTTCGGCGAAGGATCCGGTGTGCTCAGGGGTGAACGCCACCACTTCGCAGCGGCCTACCGCGCGCCCTGCGGTTCCCCAGGCCGGTGCGGATGGGATCTCGCTGGTGTCCGGGCCGAGCGAGGGAAAGCGGTTTTCAAACACGGCCACGTCGAAGTCCGGAGCAGGAATTTCGGTCTGGTTGGCCGGCGTCGTCGGGCAGATCGGGCATTGATCCGCCGGCGGCAGGTGGGTCCGCGACTGCCGGTGCGCGGCGACGGCCACCCATTCCCGGCTCAGAGCATCGAAGCGCAGCTGACCGRGCTCGGGGCGGACGGGCAGATCCCGGCTGTCCACCAAGGATTCGGGGGACCTCGCGGCCGACCCGGCATCATCAAAGTAGAGGATMTCCCGGCCATCAGCCAGCCGCGTCATCGTTGTTCGTGTCATGCTCCAATTCTTACACAAAAAAACAATTCCAAACAATAKAGAACATTAATAACCACTCCCGCTTGTCGTCGGATGCCTGTAGAAGAATAGGATGACGKAGAAGGAAACCGGCGCAGCCGCCGTMGGATACCGCGCCCAGCCTCCTGTCCGCCGCACACACGAAGGATGCTGAATGTTAGCCGCAGCCCGCCACTCCGCTATCATCGCGGAGGTCCAGCGCGAACGGATCGTCCGCGTCGCCGCCCTCGCCCGGATGCTCGGGGTGTCCCCCATGACCGTTCGCCGCGACATCGACGCGTTGGATGCCGCCGGCTCGCTGCAGAAGATTCACGGCGGGGCCAAACTGCCCGGCAGCGTAAGCACACACGAGCCTGGCTTCGAGCTGAAAGTCACGCAGCTTCAGGAGGAAAAAACGGCGATTGCGCAGGAGGCGGCCGYCCAGGTGCGGGAGGGCATGGCGGTGGGGCTGAGCGCAGGCACCACTACCTGGGCTCTGGCCCAGGTGCTCTCGGCCGGACCCCAGATCACGGTGGTCACCAACTCGGTGCGGATCGCGGACGTTTTCCATCAGGGCTCCTCCTCGTCCACGGTGATCCTCACCGGCGGTGAACGTACGCCCTCGGACGCGTTGSTGGGTCCGCTGGCCACTTCCGCGCTGAAACAGCTGCACCTTGACGTGCTCTTCCTAGGCGTCCATGGCGTTGATGCCGACGCCGGGTTCACCACGCCGAACCTGCTGGAAGCCGAGACGGATCGGGCCTTCGTGGCCGCAGCGCGCCGGGTTGTGGTGCTGGCCGACAACACGAAGTGGGGAACCTTCGGCATCAGCACCATCGCCAGCCTGGATGAGGCKGACGAGCTCATTAGCGACCAGGGACTGCCCGGCGAAGCCCGGCGGATCCTCGGTGAGCGTGTGGGGCGGTTGCGCCTGGCGGCCATACGCACCCCGGCAAGAGCAGCGGCCGGGGCTGGACCTGATCGCAACAGTCACCGAGGGTCTGACGTCATCGCGTATCGCGGTGGTCAGAGCCCGTCGACCATGGAAGTGTCGCGGCGGACGCCCTAGTAGTCTTCGACGAGGCGACGCAAAACTTGAGTTTGTCAGTGGCAAGGTCGAGGTGATTCGGTCATGGATCCCGTCCTAAGAGGCCCCGGGCGGACCCAGTATGGCGGGAGACATCAGCGGGACGGAAAGCCGTCTGTGGTTCGAAATCGACGGATCGGCGGGCAGCGCCGCGTGCGACCAGGAAAACCCCGAAGTATCTGGCTCGGCACGGACGAAGGCGCCCGCATACTCGTCGGTGACCCAGCTAGAGGTGCCGCGGAACAGCGGCCGAGGCCACAGCTGATCGATCAGTCTGGTCAAGCCGTCCGGCACAGGAAACCCATTCCCAAGCGGCGATATTCGTCAGCTGCCCGTGGCGTAGAAGTCTCGGAGAACGGCTGCGAATATCGGCCGCAGCTGCTTTGGATGAATAAGGGAGCCTGCTGCTCGAATGATTGCAGTTATCAATGTCAGCAAGGAAAGCCTCGGGTGACGTATGCCCGTCCGGAACGAGGAGCATCCAGACATACCCCCTTGGCCGCGGCCKGAGGCCGGCGTCCATGAGGTAGACATCGACCGCGGCKCGATTCAACAGTTCGCCCCAATAGTCGGATCCATTTGTGTGCCTCCGTTCTGGCTCAGTTTCCTCGCTGTCCTGCTCGCAGGGCGGCGTGGTCTTTAGTGGACGAGTTCGCGGGTCATTCCGAATGGAACCTGGTCCGARAGCGCGGCTGTGTAGCGTCCGGGATTGTTGCGAGTGACCAGGATTCCGTATGTTCCCGTGAGCATTGCGGCTTCCTGAAGGTCCTTGACTGCTGCCTCAAGCTGTTCATCGAGCGAGTGTCGGCTGGTCACGTGGATATCGATGGCTTCAATTGCGGTGGGCATGATCGTCCTTGCATGGTGGTCGGGGGCCTTTACGGCGCMCAAGAGGTGGTTGTTTCCAGCTGAAGACACCGGATTCGCGGTGGCCATCAGTATCCGTCCCTAATGAACAGGGGAAGGGGATGGTTGCCAGGAATTTCTCGGTCGCGTCCCCCAAGCTCGCGGCAATCGTGATCTGTGCCGCGAGGTCCCGGTTTGCCGCAGCAATATCCAGGAAGCCGAGATCGAAAGGCCCGTCGGTGYCGGTCATATCGGCCACCCATGCCGAAATATCGGCGTGGTCCTTGTGTGAAGTGTCAGCGAGTACGTCCAGAATCTCCTTGTACCCGGGGAATCCCCCGGAGTCCTCCAGCAGGCCACGCCGGGCGTGGTGACTTCAGAACCATGACGTTTGCAGGATAACCGATGCCGCCCGGAAGATTTAGGGGCGAGCTGACGAGCAACATTTCATACACTCCGTCACGATCGCAGTCCTGGGCCAGGGCGTCCAGTTGCCACAGTTCGCCAAGTGCCAGGCCCAGCTGGCCGATCATCATGTTGTGCAGTGCACCGAAGGGAAAAGCGTCAGGCGAGTAATCTGCTGGCCACACCTCCACGGCCAGGTTGTCGGACGCGATGGCCGAGAAGTGGTTGTTCCACAGGAAGCGGCAGATGTCCTGAAATCATCATAGTAGAGGATCTGGAAGCCGCTCGAGAACGCCAAGGAATCACTTTCAGGCCAGGCGACATCCTGCTCCTGCGAACCGGATTTTCAAGCTATTTCTCCAGGTTGAGCGTTGCTCAGCGGAGCCGGGTCGTCCTAGCCTTCGCACTCGATGCAGTAAGAGTGTCCGTTCCTTTGGCGAGCGAGCTGCGACCGGTGTCGGACCAGGAAACAGGAGTAGCCGGTGAACTCGTCCTCGGCCTGGGGAATGACCTGGACGATCAGTTCCTCGGCGACAAACTCCCCCGCCGGGGGTCATCGTGTCGTCCAATGCATCGGATTCGTCCAGGTCGCGGACGACGCTGCGGGCATCCGGGGCGTTTGCGGACTGCAGCGCCTCGAGGGAACGGTCCTGTGATTCCTTGACGTCGGAACGTACTTCGTCGTAATCGGTTGCCACTGGGCTCATTCTCCTTTCTGGCGTTCTTAGCGGACGGGAATGAAACGGATGCCGGGGTCCCGGTGTTCCCGTGTGGCGTGGACTGGCAGGCCACGTGGGGGCCGGCAACTCGTCCCGGTCTTGGCCCGAGACACTGKGGACCCCGCCAAGAGGCTGCACGAAGCCAAGCTGTTGGCGGAGGGTGGCTTCAAGGGCGACATGTGGTCATCCCAAGAGCAGCGATATGAGCCGGCAGAGAAGGAACTCTTCGCCCGCATGGAGCGTCGGCCGTGAGATCGAGAACCGTGTCACCGGCAACGACAGCAGCCGGCTAAAAGACCAGGGCCTTAAAGCTGAAACTAGTTCAGCCAGCGACTACGGTTCGGCGGAACGGCAAAACGCGTTCGCCGCTTCATTGGCTGTCAGCGGGGCCGACGAATCACAGGTCCGGGGCCGGGTCGCCGCGGAACGCAGCGAGGCCACCCACCCCGCGCAGCCCTGACCATGGGCAAAGGGGCCGCTAAGGCCAGGAAGTCGCCCACGGGGGCCTCGAACCTGACTTGGCTCATTTGCTCAGTGCGTGAATTTTGAGCGGTGGATGGCMTCGAGGATTGTTTGCTGTCCGGTAGGG
The DNA here is from genome assembly GCF_056394205.1 of Arthrobacter sp. 10T413_2. Classification (NCBI taxonomy): domain Bacteria; kingdom Bacillati; phylum Actinomycetota; class Actinomycetes; order Micrococcales; family Micrococcaceae; genus Arthrobacter; species Arthrobacter sp. 10T413_2. Next base: position 9,541 of record NZ_JBFTHK010000068.1, read on the forward strand.
ATGGCGGGGTCGAATCTCTGGGTGGTGCCGTTGATGGCGATGGTGGCCGAGCGCAGGGGCCGGAGTTGTTTGATGACGTTGGCGACCGCGAGCCCTGTTCTGTTCTGGATTGTGCGGGAGACGACCAGTGCGGTGAACACGATCGTGAGGTGGGCCTCGATCGCGTCGCGGGTGCGGTGGAACATGGGCCTGGCCCGCAGGTCTGTCTTGGTCATCCGGAAGGACTGCTCGACGTGCCACAGTTCGTGGTAGGAGCCGATGATCTCTGTTGCGGCCATGGCGGTTGCGGGGATGTTGGTCACGTAGCCTTTCAGGCCAGCCAGTTGCCGGGCGCGTGCCAGTGTGCCTCGTCGAGGCTGCGTTTCCCGCCGGCGGTCTTGACGAAGCGCGGGGTGCGGGCCGCCTTCTGTCCCTCGATGACCTCGCGCGCCCGGTTCTCCTGGGCAGTGAGGGTGGTGGCGTCATGGACGGCTCGCTTGCGGGAGTAGGCCCACACCGCCCGCCATGAGCCGGGATGCGTGGCGGGGTCCCAGACGGGTTCGGCACGCAATTCGGGGTTGTTCTCCTTGGTGTGGCCGGTTCGGGGCGTGACCGTATCGATCAGCTGCCCATCGGTGAACGCGTCGCCGTGCCAGCGGAAGTGTGAGGCCAAGTCGGCCGGGGCCTTCGTCATCCGGGACCCGACGATGAAGCGCAAATTTGATTCGTCCAGCTCGCGCAGGTTGCCAGCGGAGAGCATGCCCGCGTCGGCCACGACGACCATGTCGGCCAGGTTGTGGCGGGCCTGGAACTGCCTGATGATCGGGATCATGGTCGCKGTCTCGGCCTTGTTGCCTTCGAAGCAGCCGATCTCCAGCGGGAACCCGCCGCGGTCCACGAGCAGACCTACCACGATCTGGGGATCGACCCGGCGCTCCTTGGAGTACCCGACCTTGCGCAGCTCGTCTTCCTTCTCGGCCTCGAAATAGAGCATGGTGACGTCGTAGAGCACCAGGGAGACATCCCCGCTGGTGCTGGCGTGCCGGAAGCACCAGGCCGCGATCCGGTCGCGGTACTTGTCCGCAGCCGCCCRGCCGAGGGTGCGCTTCATGGTCGCGTAGCTGGCCGGGGTCCGGCCCAGGTCCCGCAGGACCCGGCCGGCGTCCAGCAGCGAGGTCGGTTCCACGGCCCGGGCGATCACCAGGTCCCTGAACACCTCATCGCCCAGCCCGTCGAAGCCCAGCGCGGTGAACACGGCGGCCAACGCGTCGAACAGGATCCGCGAGTCCGTTCCCACCACGCGCCCCGGACCGTCACGACCTGCCGGCGCCACCGCGCCGGCCGGCTCGAACAAGCCTGGTCCGACAGGGACAATCAGGCCTTTCACCGGCGGAGCTCGGCCTCGGTATGCGCCGAGCCGACGTGCTCAACGATCCGCTGACGACCGCGCACATACTCGGCAATCTGCACCGCCGTAGCCCCCGAGGCCGTCCGGACCCGCCTGATGAACACCACACCGCGACACTAGAACAAAACCMGTTAGTGCGTGAAAAAGCACCATTCCACCGACATCACCGCAGGTCAGAGCGACGGCCCACCCCGAGGCCACGACCCGTGAGCCAAGTCAGTTCGAAGGTTGCTGAGCGGTTCAAGAGCKGCCCGTCCAAGTAAAKCGAAAAGGGTTCGAGCCTTTTACTGGCTGCCGKGTAGCTGCGTACAGACGCACAGAGTACCTGACCTTAGGCAATGCTCCGGAGCACTCCGTGAGCGGGGTCTATTGCGTATTCGTCCCGGCCTCGGGTATGACAAGGCTGGAGCCGGCGGCAGCTGATTTTCTGTGCTGCCGCCGACCCTATCCCGGTGACTGCCTTCAGTTTGATGTCTCGCCTGGGCCGGCGGCCATTTCCTGGGCGATTGTTTCGGCGGCGATGCGGCCGAAGACAGCGCCCTTGCCCAACGAGGTGCCGGTCATGTAGGCCGCGCCGTGGAAGCCGCCGGTGACCTCGCCGACGGCGTAGAGGCCGGGAATGATGTCGCCGTCAACGGCCGTTACCCGGGCTTCCGGGGTGATGGTGATGCCACAGTAGGTGGTCGTCATGAGGGTCTTCGCCGGGTAGGCATAAAAGGGTGCCTCGATGATGCGAACGAGCTCTCCGACACCATTGCACAGGCCGGTGCGGGCGAATTCGTCCTCGACCCGCCCGGCGACGGCGTTGTTATACGCATCGACGGTGGCCAGCAGGCCAGCGGCGTCAATGCCTGCCGCTGCCGCGAGTTCCTCAAGCGAATCGGCCTTGATGACGTGGCCCATGTCTTCGAGGAAGCCGATGTCGTTCAGTGGAACGCCGGGGTGCGAGCGGGCCCGCACGGCGGAGTCGAAGATTTCAAAGCCGAGGCCCTCGGGCTGAGCMAGAGTGGCGGACCCGAGGGTCTTGTACGACTGGGATTCGTCCGTGAACCTGCGGCCGTGCTTGTTCACAATGATGGCACCCATGTAGTAGGCGGTAAGGAGCTCATGGAATTCCATGCCTGTGTCCGGGTGCGATCCGTAGGTTCCGGAAATGTAGGCCATGTCCGCGAGGCCTGCGCCGAGCTTCCAGGCCATCTTCAATCCGTCCCCTGTGTTGCCGATGCCGCCATAAGGGATGGCAGCCAATTGCTCAGGAGCGAAGATGCGGAGCAGATCCGTCCCGCGGCTGAAACCGCCGGAAGCGACCACRACACCGCCGCGTGTTCTGAAACTGATGGCACCATCGGGACCTAGGGCGGTGACGCCGTTCACTCTGCCGCTGCCGTCCCTTGTCAGGGCTGTGGCGGCATGTTCGGTGAACAACGCTCCACCCTGCTCGGCGAGCGAGGCCTGAAGCTTGGCAAGAAAGTCTTTGATGGGCGAGAGGTGGGAGCGGGCAGTCGATTGACCGGAGCTCAGCTCAAGGGTGGAGAAGGTGATGCCGAGGTCTTTGAGCCATTGGTACGTTGCCTGCTGGTTGTTAAGGTAGGCCTTCAGGAGTTTCGGGTCATTGGCGTGTGAACCGACTTCCAGCAGATCGTGGAGRAACAGCTCCTCGGAATCCTCCACCCCGGCTGCAGCCTGTTCATCAGTCCCGGAGAAGGCGAAGAATCCGCCGCTCATCGCGGAGGAACCTCCGACATTCACGGTTTTCTCCAGCAGTGCCACTCGCAGGCCGGCCTGGGCTGCGGCCACCGATGTGGACAGACCCGCGATTCCCGCACCTAGAACGACGACGTCGTATTCAGGGATTGTTTCAAGGATTGAGTTCATGCTGATGGATTTCTCTTTCTAAATCTTGGAAGTCAAGCAGGCGCGTGCGCTGCTGCCAGCGGCCCTCTGGACAAACGATCAACTGCGGACTCGTTCCGTGCTCTTCGAGAGTCTCTCCCCATCGATGAGGGGCGGAGGCTTGAAAGCTGAGTTTGCTACCTCTGTGGCGTCCGGAGTTGTAGAGGACGCATCCCTTGCGCTTTCCTTCCTGCCGATGTCAGCATCTGATCCGCAAGACGGGACATGGGCAGGGTTGCTCGGCGTCCGTGAGTCGCGCGCTTCAGCCGTGGAACCAAAAAGGGGTTTGTGGATTTCAGGGCGCTACTGTCAGACTCCCGACGGGAGTCGAGAGCACAGATTCGACGTCACCTACGAGTGTGAGGTCTGTGCGGTCAGGTGAGCTTGCCGCGTGGCGTCCGGAGATTCTTCCGGAGACCATAGCCCATCCGATATGTAGGCCGTGGTTGAGGAGTTGAAGGCCGCCCTGGCCTGTGGATCCGGCCGCCCATAGCCCGGGGATTGCGTGTCCTTCCATGGTGGTGACCCTCAGGTGCGTGTCCACGACCAAGCCTCCGTCGGCCAGTGTTATGTACGCCTGCATCGGGCCGAGGGCATAGTAGGGTCCTTCGCTGATTCCCATGCCGAACTTCTGGCGTCCGAATTCAGGGTCGAGGCCTTTAGCCGAATAGCGTCTGACTGCCTCGACGCTGGTCTGCAATCCGTTGGGATCGATGCCGGCGGCACGGGCCAGCTCATCAAGCGTGTTCCCCGTGTGAAATACGTCGGGGCGGTAGCGCTTGTAGTCCTGCACGTACGCGTAGGCGACCCCGGGAAATGTCGATACCGGATTGGGCCATGCGGAGAATTTCTTTGCCAGGGCGGCATCGAAGACCATGTATGCGGCGTTGCCTGTGGCAGCTACGCCGCGTGCCAGCTCCTTGTCCGAGTCCTCATTGGCTATGCGCTTGCCTCGACCGTCGACGAGGATCGCGCCAGCTGAATACATGCTGTTATTGGGCCCCACCCAACTGGTCAAGGCCCCACGCAGGACATACGCCAGCAGATTTTTTGGCAGCCGCTMAACGACAAAACGCATGATTCTGGAGATCGCGGGATGTGAGGGGAGCATCTTGATTGGGTCAGGAATCTTTGAGGGTGCGAAGCGYAAGCCCTCATACAAACGATCCATCTGGGTCAAGACGCCGCCGACATCGTTGCCTAGACGGAATCCATCGCCTGTGTTGTCGGGGTTAACGGGCTGGACGTTGGAGGCGGCCTCTCCTGAGAATKCCTTTTTGAAATCCTTGGCGGCGGAGTAATCACCGGTTGCCAGGACGACACCGCGACGGGCGAGAAAATCCTGTCCATTCGCACGGGCACCTATTACTTCGCCAGCACTGTTGCGGAGGAGCTTCTCGACTCTCATGGACGTTTTTATCTGAACCCCGCGCTTGCGGCACTCACGCACCAACGCGGTGATGTAGGCGGATGAGTTGGGTAAGACGTTGTGCATGCGGGGTTTTTCGTACGGCGGTTCCGGAGTCGGGCCCAGGAACTGAACCCCGATGCTKGAAAGCCACTCAACTGTCGGGCCAGCGTTTTCCGCAAGAATGCGCCGTAGTTCCTTGTTCTCACGCCCTTCATCCGCGCCATTTGCAACCTTCATGTCCTCAATAAAGAKATCAATGGAGTCATTGACGCCGTCCCGATACTGGTACGAGGTATTAGCTGCAGTGAACGAACCGACAGACATGCCGGTGCTTCCGCCCACTTTCGGGCACTTTTCAAGAATGAGTACGTGGGCGCCGCTAGTTGCCGCTGAGATGGCCGCACACATGCCGGCGCCACCTCCTCCGATTACTAAGACGTCTGTGATGTTGTCCATGTTTGTTCCTTCACGAGGGAATTTGGGATTCTTGAGCTGATGACCGAAGGCAAAAGCCGCATCACTTCCCAAGGTGGTTGTGTTCTGGGAGAGTCAAAATCGTCAGATTCGACTCACAGGTTGGCAGTAAGGGCGTCCTCGATGAGGTGCAGTGGTCCCGCCTGGTAGTTCTAGTGCTGGAGAAACAGATCTCGGCTGGGCTCCTCCGCGACGCAGCAGGAACTGTGCCGAAACGAATCTTCCACGAAGTGAGCGAGCACCTGTCCTGCGGCTGCCTGTCCCGGCGCTGCTGCCCTGATCCTGAAGCGGCGCTGACGGTCAGATCAGCAGGTGCCGTACGGGCAGGTTGCACCTGAGTCCGAACAGCATGGCCGCTGTGGCCACGATGATGCCCGTCCGGTTGCATTGGCTACTTCGTTACTGGGACGGCCTCTTCCAGGAGCGGGTCGTGTGCGGTCTCCTTCACTGTGGAGATGGTCGCGAAGCCGATTGCCATGAGTCCCAAAACCCACCATGTGAGGACCGTGATGGTTCCGGTGACCCCGACGATCTGCGCGACAAAGAGCGGCGCGACTCCCGTGAGTACAAGGGCGAGATTCATTCCCAACGCCTGGCCTGTATAGCGGACGTTGCGGGGCATGATCTCTGCGTACAAGATGTAGCCGGGCACGGTCGTGAGTGCGTGTACCAGCATGAAAAGGACGAAAGCCGCCCCGATCATCACCATGTTCGTGGAGTTGTCCAAGGTGAGGAAAACGGGAAAAGCCACCAATATGAAGAGCGCGTAGCCCGTCCTTATCACGCGCTTGCGTCCCAGACGATCGCTCAGTATTCCAACCAGCGGGTACGACAGCACCACAACTGTGGTTCCGATCGCGATCGTCCAATACACCGTAGAAGAGCCCAGACCCCGGTTGTTGATCAGGAAGGTGGCAAAGTAGGTATTCGCTATATTTCCAGTGCCTGTCATGACGAGGACCAGCAAGAACACCTTCAGTACCTTCTTCGGGTGTTTGCTCAGAACCTCCCGCATGGGGCTACGGGMGACATGGGACTTCGGGAGTGCCTTGAATTCGGGTGTCTCTTCGATCTTGAGGCGGTAGTAAAGGCAAAGCAGTGTTAACGGTACGACGATGAGGAAGGGGATACGCCAGCCCCATGAAGCCATCTGGTCCGCCGGGAGAAGCATGGCGACGAAACCGCAGACAAACGAGGCAGCAGCGAATCCGCCAACCGAGCCCATCGCCATGGCTGAGGTGTAAAACCCGCGTCGCTTTGCTGGCGCGGTCTCAGCGATGTACGTTGCGGCACCGGAAATCTCACCGCCTGCACAGAATCCCTGAATTATCCGCAGGAGCAGCAGCAGGATGCTGGCGGCGACGCCGAGGACATCGTAGCCGGGCAGGGCGCCGATCAGCCCCGTCGCCATCCCCATGGTGACAATGGTGATAACAAGGGCCTTACGGCGTCCTTGCCGGTCACCGAGGCGGCCGAAATACCAGCCGCCCAAGGGCCTGACGACGTAGGACGACGCGAAAATCCCGAGGGTGAGAAGCAGGCCTACGAGGGCATTCTCGCCCGGAAAGAACTTCGGCGCGATATAGACCGCCACGAGCGCGTAKACGGCGAAATCGAAGTATTCGATCAAGGTACCGACGCCACCTGCGATAGTGGCGCGCCGCATCAGCTTCCGCTGATCAGGGCTCAAATCTAGCTCAGCCGGCGAATTTGAAGTTTCCACGCYAAATCTCCTTTGATTTGTAGCTGGTGTAGGTGATGCACAAGGGTCTATTTCACTGATGATGTTGTGGATACGGGGTGATGCTCCTGGACGCGTTCTGGAGTTCCGAGGCCAGGAGATTGAACGTGCCCCCGGCCTGCCAGCTCATGAGAGTCCGCTCGCTTGGCCGCACAATCGGCAAACAGAAGTCAGGTCCACGAAGGGTTCCCGTGCCTAGGTCGATTTCGAGGTCCTGCCAACGAGAAGCATGGCGGGAAATGTCGGGACACTCGATCAATAGCATCCCGTTTGCGACTTCGCCACGGTGGAACCCTGAGGCGAATGAATCGGCGACGATGGTGTTGATTCCTACATGCCTCATTGCGATCATGCCCTGATAGTGAGGATGGCCATATCCGAAGTTACGGCCGCCCACGAGGAAGTCTCCTTGTCGAACTGACGCCGTGAACATGGGATCGTGGGTCGCCATCAGAAAGGGTAGGAGCTTATCKGGGTCGTAGGTCTTGATGTTCTCGACGCCGACGATCATGTCCACGTCGTAGTCGTCTTCAAAAATCCAGGCTACGCGTCCATGGACCACTGTCTGCCCGGGCTCCATCTGAACTCCAATATGGTTCACAGGAACTCCCTCGGGTCCGCGATGCTTCCGGCCACGGCCGATGCGGCCACTGTGTACGGATTGGCAAGGAAGATCCCGGCCTGGGTGCTGCCCATCCGACCCGCAACGTTCAGGACTCCTGACGAAATGCATACTTGACCGGCGGACAGAGGTTGGGCGTAACCGAAGCAAAAGTCACAGGTGGATTTATGGATTCGCGCTCCGGCTMGTTCCAAGACGTCGAGCAGACCGGTGGCACGGGCCTTTTCGAGGATTTCAGTGGAGGTTGGGACTACGTGCAGCTCCACACCCGGTGCCACGGTTCGTCCTTCCAAGACTTGTGCCGCGGCCTCCAGGTCTTCAAAGCGTCCTGAGGAGCAGGACCCTATATACGCGCGGTCGATCTTTGTACCGACATCCTGAAGGACCGCTACCGTGTGGTCTGCCTTGGCCGAACCAGGCCGGACGATCTGCGGCTCGAGCCGATCAAGCTGGATGATAATGGACTTCAGAATCTTGGCGTCCGGATCCGATTCGAGCAGCCACGCACCGCGGTCCGATCGGGCAGTGACGTAGTCGATGGCTTTTTGATCCGAGTCGAAGATGGCCGAATCGGCACCCGTGAACATCGCCATACTGCAGAKGCTTAGCCGCTGGTCGACCGACAGCCGGGCCGCTGCCTCACCACGGAAATGGATAACGCAACCCAGAAAACCGGACGCACCTTCCGTTGCAATGAGGTGATGCAGTAGGTCTCTTGCGTCAACCCCTTGCTGGAAGTCGCCTAGAAGCCATACCTCGGCGACCTGTGGAACCCGAAGGTGTATCTGACCCGTTGACCAGGCCTCGATCAAGTCACGGCGAACCCMAAAGCCCAGGGCTCCCACTGCGCCAGCTGCTGAGACGTGTCCGTCGTGGTGCACCAAGAGAGCGCCAGGCCTGGCATAGCCCAACTCAAGCATCGCTTGGTGGCCGATGCCGACATTCTCATGGAGCCTGAACCCCCATCGGGTATGTAAATCTCTTGTCGATTCTCGAAGGTCATGCTCAGCTTTGTTGTTTTTGGACAACATGTGGTCAACRAACACTACGTAGCGATCGGGATCGTCCAGATTCTTGATATCCAGCTGGTTCATCTGAGCGAAGAAGCGGTCCACAACGCCTGGGAAGTCGTAGGCGATCATATGGTCAGGCCGAACCGGGACTTCGTCCCCCGCACGAACCGTCCGCCGTCCGCTGGCGCGCGCAAAGATCTTCTCGACCACGGTCATGCCCATTTAGATCGCCCTCGATTCAGGCCCATACGCGGCCAAGGCACGGTCAGCCGAGTCGTACCCGACGAGATCGAGGAACTTTGCCCGTTCCATTTCACGACCACCGCTTTGCGGCGCCCGAACCAAGCGKCTGAAAGTCTCCACTAGCTGGCCGCTCGTCTCGAGAATTGCCTGCGTAGGAAGGACCGCAATCCTGACGCCGCAGTCCTGGAGGGTTAGCAAATCAAAGTCCTCGGCCAGCCAGGTGCCGGCGACAATTGTCAACGCCAGGCGGTCTCCAAGCTCCTCCCCCACTGACCGCCATTCGCTCACCGACGCGAAAGTTTTGGTGGTGCCCATAACGAGGTCAGCGCCGTCTGCCAGAAAGTGCTTCATTCGCCCAAGGGCCTCATCGCCCTGCGTATCGGTGCGCGCGATCAGGAGCGACGAGTCATGCTTTGCCTCGACTGCCGCGCGGATTTTGCCCCTCGCTTCGGCCAGCGGGATAACGTCGGCGGCACCAGCATGAGACATCGGACACCGTTTCGGCGAAACTTGATCCTCCATGAAAAACGCCGACGCCCCAGCCGCCTGAACCCGTCGCACCGTTTGCATGACCGTCACCGCGTTTCCATAACCTGTGTCAATATCTGCCACAACGGGCAGACCGCTCGCCTMATGGATTCTGGCAACTGCCTGGAATGCGTCCGTTGATGAGTAGAGCTCAACGTCGGGGACCCCGAGAGAGGCGCTCAGCGCAAAGCCTGATGAGCAGAGAACTTCGAATCCTGCTTCGCGGGCGCAAAGGGCGGACAGGCCGTCCCATACTCCCGGGGCGTATACCGTCTGCTGTTTGCTTAGGACTTCTCTAAAGTTGCGCAACGCTCTTTTCCTTGCCTTTCGCCGTAAGTGTGTGGCGGGAAACCCGCGAGTGAGTGTAGAGGGGAACCCCACATGAAGTTTTGAGAGTGCGGGCGTGCATCATCTTGTGGAGCTGCCTGCATGCCGCCTGCATGTCGGGTGCTCATAAGAGTGATAAAGCCTTGCTTTGTGTGACCCCCGTAACAGCATGGTAGGGGCACTTGTGTGTCATGCGCAATTAGATTTATAGTAATTGCGTGATGCGCAATGAAGAACAGAGAGTGGAGTCCGTGCACCGGGCCTTGGTACTGCTGAAGGTCGTGGCCGAAACGGGCTCCTTGAGTGTTACCGATGCGGCAAAGATATTGGATGTGAACCCATCCACTGCCCAGCGGCTCCTTGCGACGCTAGCGGGCGACGGCTTCGTCACGCAGGGTGAGCGCAAKCGTTACGAACCGGGGCCGGCGCTTCTGCGGCCGAGTATCCCTCAATCCGTCCMGCCCCTCCGCACCCGGGCCCGCCCATTTCTGGAACGGTTGTTCCAACGGGTGGGAGAGACTGTGCACATTACGGCGCTGGTTGGCACCGAGGTCAATCATCTTGACGGTATCGAAGCAAGCGCGCACTCCCTGCGATTCGGCGTCCGAAATGGTGTCCGCTTGCCGGCCCATGTCACCGCGGCCGGTAAGGCCATGCTTGCCGAGCTTCCCCCCGAAGACGTCAATGCGCGCTATCAGGTTGAGCTGGAGAACTTGCAAGGCGCTGCCCTGCCGGTAGACCTAAAGCGGCTTCATGAGGAACTTATCAAGACTCGACGTCAACGGGTGGCGACCAACTTTGGGGAAAGYGAGCCAGGCGTTGCAGCCTTCGCTGCATCAATTGGCGTGATCGATGGAGAACGGGCGGCATTCGTGGTCGCCCTTCCCATCGCCAGACTCTCGAAAGCAGCCGCCCAAAAATGCACGAACGCAGTCAAAATGACGGCGGAGGAAGCCGCGCAAGCCCTCGCTCAGTGACCGATTGATGGCGTGGGAAGACTGATAGGGCCCTATGAACTCATAGTCCACCCAACAATCACCGAGTCTTGACGACTAGCTGAAAGGGTGTCCCTTTAGAAGTGATCATGGCTGACCTGCAGGTCCAATACCATCAAGGAACCTCAGCTGATGCTAGCCATGGCACTATCAATCAAATCAGCCAAAGTTCCCCTTGCGCTTGGTTTGGTTTCTTTATCRGTCAGCGAAGATCCGACTCACAGCCGGTGTGCTAGTGACTCGCCCGATGTGGCAGCGGCCGCATARCTGACTCTGGGAGGAGGGGATCCGCGCGCATGTACAGATAGAGCACACCCCAAGCTGAAGTCAGGCAGGTGGGCGAATGATTGTCAGAATAGGGTTTGATTCGGGCTTTTCTGACAATGACTAGAGAAGGTCTCAGAACCAACCCTGACGATAGCCTGCCGAGCTCAGCTCGGCGAAAGCTCCGGTCTCTGAAACTCCCCACATGACTGGGGCTGGCAGGATAGTGCCGTGACGAAACAAGTTTCTGACGGAGACGCCAGGCCCACTCTGCTGCGGGTGAAGGTCTMGATCGTAGGTAGCGATCCGGCCATTTGGCGGGTCCTTGAGGTCGATTCCTCGCTGACCTTGGACAGGATTCACGACATCCTTCAAGCCGCTGTTGGGTGGCGGGGTGCGCATCTGCATTCCTTCACCGACACCGACCCCTTTGTGCGGTTGCGTGCCGTCAACGGGCGTGTGCGTGAACCACGGCGCTGGGTAGCGCAGGACTTGCTGGAGGACAGTGACGAGGACCTGCCCGAGGCAGAGTGCGCCTTGGGCCAGGTCCTGACCCCCGAGTCGGGTCCCCTGTTCTATGAGTATGACTTCGGAGACAGCTGGATCCACCGTCTTGAACTCACCGGATKCYTCCCCGCGCCTGCCGATGCCCCGMGGGCACGGCTCGTGGACGGGGCACGCCGGGCGCCCTTGGAGGATTCCGGCGGTATCGGCGGCTACTTGGACCTGCTGGACGCCCTCGCTGACCCCGGCCATGCGGAGCACGATGACTTGCAGGCATGGGTCGCCTGGACGGTCGGGCCGTGGCAGGAATTCGACCCGGCGCAGCTGGACATCGAGGCCGTGAACAACGAACTGGCTCTCCTGTTCCCCCCAGCTGTCAATGAGCCCGGACCCGGCAGCCAGTCAGTGCTCCGGGAACTGATGCATCGGCTGCCTCCGGGCATCCGCCGCGAGTTCCGCTCCTACCTGGGCGGGGCAGGCCTTGACGGTCCCGCGCTGGTGGAAGCAGAGGTCGCCGAGGCGATGACCGCCCCTTACCGCTGGCTCGCCCGCCGCATCGGGCCCGACGGCCTGGCCCTCACCGCTGCGGGCTGGCTGCCGCCTACCGTGGTGCACGAGGCAATGACCGAACTCGGCTGGGCCCGGCACTGGATCGGCAAAGCCAACCGCGAGGACCAGACCCTGCCCGTGCTCCTGCTGCGTGAAAGCGCCCAGCAGCTCGGCCTKATCCGCAAAATCAAAGGCAGGCTCATCCTCACCTCCGCCGTCAAACGGCTGCTGGACAACCCTGCGGGATTGTGGCTTTTCCTCGCCCGGGCCATGGCCTGCCGGCACAKCCATGACTCCGAAAGGGACGCCGTCCTGCTGCTCCTCCTCGAGGTCGCCGCCGGGAAACGAACAGCGTGGGCCGACTATCTTGAGGCCATCGCCTTCGGGCTCAGCGTGCTTGGCTGGACGACCCGGACCGGGTCCGAGCTGCCGGCCGAAACCGTCCAGGATCTCCTCTACGATGCCCGGGCAGCGCTCCTGAACCTCGGCATATTAGGCGACCGCGACGGGTCGAAAGCAAGTACAGTCACCCCGCGAGGGCAGGCCTTCGCCCGCGCGGCCCTTCACTCCTAAACGGCCGAAAATTTCCAGAGCCTTCCTGTCCGGGCATCGACTCTACGCCTACGGCTGATCGAGGAAGCTCCCCGCGTTCCGCGGCTGCTATGACCAGCCGTTCCCGGACGGACCTGCTTGGGCCAACCCTCAGGCCGTATCCCAGGTTGTCCTCGCCGCCCGGAACGTGGACGKAAGCGCCGGTGCACTGCCCCGGAGTCCTTAATGGCCGTGCGCGCCGCGGCCGTCATCCCTCCGCACGGTTGCGCCCCGTTCAGGTTGATCTGTTGTTATCCAGGTCACATTGCGTCTATCGTTGTCGGGGGCCACAGCGTGGTGGCCCCGTTTTAGAGCGGAGAACTGTGTGAACGAGAAGCTGCGGGTGCTGGTCCGTGTGGACCTCGATGGCGCCAAKGCCCACGTCAAGGTCCAGGGCCACGTGACGGTTCAGAACGTCCATGGCCTMTACGGTGTGGTCCAGCGCGCCAGCTCGCTCGCCTCCGGACTGTCGCTGGAACTCGATGTGACACGCGCACAGACTGACTCCGACGCCATGGGAGAGCTTCGTGCGTGCGCCAAGTCGCATCACCTGCCGGCGCACGTCGACCCTCGCCAGCGTGACTACCAGATCAGCCTCCTGACGCAGAAC
>NZ_JBFTHK010000069.1:0-22362 GCF_056394205.1 Arthrobacter sp. 10T413_2
CGCCAGCACGGTCCACCATTTGCCGATTGCCTCGTCAAGGCGGATACCCTGGCCGCCCTTGGTGTTCACGCGGGGCTGGATGAACTGCACACCCACCGCCGAGTTGCGGTTATTTGCCGTCAGGACGGGGATCAGCTTGCTGGTGAGCCGTGCGCTAGCGGTACCGGGGGCGGCCGAGGTGGGGTCCACGACGACACCTTTGGTGTAGCGCGGCATCGGTTTGAAGCGCATCTCCGAGAAGTAGGACTTCACCTGGGGGAACAGGTTCAGGACCGCCGCTGTCGCATCGCGGGCGCCCACCACCACCGGATTGGTGGGCTTGATGACCGCACCCAGGGTCAGGGAGAGGTCGATCATGGCCTTGGCGTGGTCGCGGCGCTCGTCCTCGTAGGTGTCGAGCAGCTTCTCCCCCGCCTGGCCCCGCAGCACAGTGGACAGTTTCCAGGCGAGGTTGGTGGCATCCCGGACCCCGGAGTTCCAGCCCTGGCCCATCCAGACGGGCATCAGGTGTGCGGCGTCGCCGGCAATTATCTGGCGGCCTTTGCGGAACGTGCCGGCGATCCTGCCGTGGTGCGTAAAGACGCGTTCGCGGATCACTTCCAGGTCGCCCGGGTTGGGGACGTGGTCCTTGAGCAGGTTGTGGATGAATTTCTTGTCCGTGACCTGCTCGTCGGTTTCGTGGTCGAAGAGCATGAACTCCCAGCGTCGGATGGAGTGCGCCAGTCCGATGGACACGTAGGGGCGTTTCGGGTCCGCGCCCAGGAAGACGTTGGGGGTGCCCAGGGGGTCGTTCTCGACGTCGACCACGAGCCAGCGGGTCGATGGGGACTGGCCTTCAAAGGTTGTTCCAAGCCTCTTGCGGGTCGGTGACTTGCCGCCTTCGCAACCCACCAGGTATTTGGCCTTGATCCGCTTGACCGCGGTGGCTCCGCCGTTGTTGTATTCAACGGTGGCGATGACGGCGTCGGCTGTTTCTGTTGCGTCCACGACTGTGTGGCTGAAGTGCGCCGTGACGGAGGCGAAGCGGTCCAGTCCGTCGAACAGTGCGCGGTCCACCAGGGGCTGGACGAAACCGTTCTTGCGGGGCCAGCCGAACTCATCAGCCCTGGGCTCGTTGGTCATGATGACCTTGCCCCGGCCGTTGACCAATCGCATGATGTGCTGGGCGGTGGTGTGCGGCAGAACCGTGTCCGTCAGACCGACTGTCTGGACTGAGCGGAGGGATTCGTCGTCGATACCGACTCCGCGCGGGTAGTCGATCAGCTCTGGCAGCTGTTCCACGAGAGTGACGTCCTGGCCGTACATGCCGAGCAGGTTGGCGAGCATGAGTCCCACTGGGCCGGCGCCCACCACCAGGACGTCGGTTTCAATGTCGAAGTTGTTGCTTGTCATTTTGGTGCTTTCGCGTCGTTGCAGTTGGTCCTAGCGAGCCAGCATGAAGTCAAGGAAGATCTTGTTGAACGTGGCCGGATCCTCGTACTGGGGCCAGTGGCCGCAGTTTTCCATGATGGCCAGTTCGCCGCTGGGAATGAGGCCGGCGATCCGGCGGCCTTCGTCCACGGGGCCGGAGGGGTCCTTGGTGGTCCACAACACCAGTGCCGGAACCTTGATCTGGGCCAAGGCGTCGTCCGTGAGCATATTGCGCTTACGCGCCTCAGGGTCCTGGAGGGCCATGTTGGCCTCACAGGCTTTGAGCCAGTCCGGCTGCTGGAAGATGGCCTGGCGGGTGCGGATCAGATCGTCGGTGACCATGGCGGGATCGGCCATCAGCCATTCGAGGCGGGTCTTGACCCGCTCCCAGGACGGGTCCTTGGCAGCTTCCATGGACAGCGTGTACAGCCGCTCCATAACTACCGGGTTGGCCATCGTGCCGCCCATGGTGTTCAGGAAGATGCGCTCCACCTTCTCCGGGTAATCGACGGCGAACTGTGCCGTGACCCAGCCGCCCAGGGATTCTCCCGTGAGGTATGCCTTCTCGACGCCGATAGCCTCCATGAAGCCGAGGAGCTGCTCGATATAGTGCTTGATTTCCAACGGATGTTCGGGCTTGGCGCTGTAGCCGTGGCCGATGAAATCGATGGCCCATACGTCGAAGTGCTCGGACAGGGGCTGAAGGTTGCGGACGTACGCTTCGGCGTGGCCGGTGATCCCGTGCATGGCGATGAGCGTCGGCTTGGAGGAGTCCCCTGCGTGCAGGTAGCGGGTCCGGTACGGGCCGGCCTGGATGTAGCCCTGGCTGAATTGAGCTTGGGCAAGGTCGGACCAGACGCTGGTGTAAGGTCGCTCTGTCATGGTTGGAATCCTCTAGTTTGTGTATTTAACGCACTCTTTAAGGCGATAACGGCACTTCAATGGCAACAGCAGACCACAGTACTGAAGTGGTGTCACCGCCCTTTGCCGCCTAGTGGAATGTGAGCAGCCCTGGTTTGTCAGTTCTAGACTCAGCCGAGTCGGCTGGAAATACGCTCGGCCGCGGCAACAATGGCACTTGCGGCGCCTTCCGCGACTTCCTTCCGGGTCGTAATGAGGTTGATGCAGGCTGCGAGCTCCGGTCCGGAACCTCGTATTGGTGCACCCAGGCCATACATGTTTGGTTCAACCTCAGCGAACGTAATGGCATATCCCTTGGCTCTGGCGTCCCGGACAGCTTCGGCTTCCGATGGCAACGGCGGTTGGCTTGCTTGGATGGCGAGCCCTGCCGCTCCACGATTGAGCGGATGCCGGCTGCCCTGCGCAAACGAGACATGATAGGAGGGACCCCGCGGCTCCACCACCGCCAGTGCCACGGCGTCGTCCCCCTCCCTGACGAGCAGGGAGACAGTCGAGGACAGATCATTGGCAACATCGTGCAGAACCGGGAGGGCCGCGGCACGGATCGCATCATGCGCTGCGGATGTGAGCTGGAGCAGCCCTGCCGCGCCCCGGTAGCGGTTGTCGTCGCCTCGGTGTATCAGCTTCGCGTCGCTCAGCGTATTGAGGATGCGGTAGGCAATAGTGCGGTGCACACCCAGAAGCCCGGCGACGTCATTGATCGCAAGCCCGTCGCGTGCATCGGCGATTGCCTTTAACGCCTCCAGTCCGCGGGCAAGTGTCTGGGAGCCAACGGTCCTTGACGGGCCGCCGGGCAATTCTGTAGTCACACGGACATCCTAGTGACGAGAGAAAACCGGGTTTCACATTTTCCTGCTGTCATAACGGACGCCTGTTACGGCAGGAGCCACTTCTTTTTGTCATCGAGTGGTTTCGTAGTTGTACCAGCCGTTCCCGCTCTTGCGTCCGAGCCTCCCTGTTTCATACATTTCCTGCATGATCGGATGGGGCAGGTCTGCGGGGTCGCCGGTATCCTCGTAGGTGGCCTGGGCAATCATGCAGTTGACGTCGAGCCCTACGAGGTCCATGAGTTCGAAGGGACCCATAGGGTGGCCCAGTGCCGTTCTGGCGGCTGTGTCGATGTCCTCAATGCTGGCCACGCCGGAACTGTACAGTTCCAGCGCTTCGTCGCGAAGTACGCCCATCAGTCGATTGGCCACGAAGCCGGGGACTTCCTGCTTGATCAGGACCGGTTGCTTCCCGATCGTGCGGACCAGGTCCATGACTGTATCTACTGTCTCCTGTGAAGTCAGCGGGTGGCGGACCACTTCCACGCACTTCATCACCAGGGCGGGGTTGAAGAAGTGCACATTGCAGACCAGCTCTGGCCGGCTCGTTATCCTGGCGACCTTTGAAGAGCCGTAGGTGGAGGAATTGGTGGCGAGAATGGCGTGGGCAGGGGCGCTTCGGTCAAGGTCAGCGAAAATCTGCTGTTTGATTTCCAATTTTTCGGTGGCGGCTTCGATGACGAAGTCCGCCGTGGATGCGGATTGATCGAGGTCGGTACTGAAGCTGAGCCGGCTCAGAGCTTCCTCGGCGGCGGCCTTTGTCATGCGGCCTTTAGCGACAGAGCTGCCAAGGCGATCAGTAAGCTGCGCGCTCGCTTTTGCCAGTCCTGACTCCGCTATGTCCTGGATAGTGACATCATGCCCGGCCAGGGCAAAGACCATGGCGATCTGGGAGCCCATGGCGCCGGCGCCGACGACGAGTACGCGTCGGATCCCGGGACGTGAGGGGTCAGGGCTGAGCATCCTTGCCTCCGCGCAGGTAGACGGTTGTGGTGTGTGAGAAGAATTCCTTGGCGGCTTCGCCCTGTTCCTTCGGCCCGTAGCCGCTCTTCCTGGCCCCGCCGAAGGGAACGTGGGGGTCGGCCCCGGCTGATTCGGAGTTGATATGCAGGATCCCGACGTCGATCTCTTCCATGGCTGACAGAGCTGTGGTCAAGTCTTGGGTAAACAGTGCCGCCGAGAGGCCGAATTCGCTGTCGTTGGCCAACTCAAAAGCTTCCCGGGTTGATTGGGCACGGCGAACACTCAGCACTGGCCCGAAAAGCTCTTCGGTCCACACATTCTGCATACCGTCGTCTGGCAGCTCGAGAACGGTCGGGGCAATGAAGTGGCCTTCGGCCAGGGCGCCCTCGGTGTAGGGGTGCCCGCCGGCGAGGAGGTTGGCTCCTTGCGCGAGTGAGGTGTCGATTCCCTGCTGGATGGACTTGCGGGCGGACGCATTGATGACCGGCCCCATCTCGGTCCCGGCCGCCGTCGGATCCCCTATCGAGAGATTGGCCGCCCGCTTCCCGAGTTCGGCAAGAAACTCGTCGGCGATATTCTCGGCGACGATCAAGCGTGATGTGGCGGTGCATTTTTGTCCGGATGACCTGAAGGCGCCTAGCATCACCTGTTCGACTGCCAGGTCAAGGTCAGCGTCAGCGAGCACAACGGCGGCGTTTTTTCCGCCCATTTCGGCCTGCACGGGAACACCGCGGCCGGCGGCTTTGGAGGCAAGGCTCCTGCCCACACCGGTGGACCCGGTAAATGTCAGTCCGTCCAGCGCGGGATGTTCAACAATGCTGTTGCCTATCGCGCCTGGGCCTATCAGGAGATTGAGTACACCCGCTGGAAGGCCGGCCGCGCTGAGGGCCTGCGCAAGCCGCATGGCAAGCAGCGGAACAGTGCTGGCCGGTTTCCAGACCACGGTGTTGCCGTAAGCCAGTGCTGGGGCGATCTTCCATGCCGGGATGGCAATCGGGAAATTGAACGGGGTCACTACCCCGATCACGCCTAAGGGCTTGCGCGTCACCAGGATCTTCTCACCGCGCCGGGGTGAGGAATAGATCCCGCCGGCCGCGCGGTCTCCGTCGTTCCCGTAGTAGTGGAGGATCTGAGCGGCCCGCAACACTTCGCCTTCACCTTCGGTGCGGGTCTTGCCTTCCTCCCGGGCCAGTTCAAGTCCGAGGTCTGATGCGGACTCCTCCAGGATGGCGGCCGCGCCGAGCAGCACTGAACCCCTTTCATGGGCAGGGGTCCGGGCCCAGTCCCGCTTGGCTGCAGTGGCGGCTGCCATGGCCTGGTCGACCTCAGCCTCGCCTGCCTGGAGGCCGTGGGCGACAGTCTCGCCGGGGCGGGCCGGGTTGCTGCTGGCCACGGGGCTAGCGGTCCCGTCTTGCCAGGCCCCATTGATGAGGTGTTGAAGCTGGATAGCTGTTGTCATTGGGTTGCTCTCTCAGCGAAAGGCAGGAATGCCGGTGATCTTGTTTCCGACGATCAGCGTGTGGACCTCGTCGGTGCCTTCATAGGTGCGGACCGATTCCAGGTTGTTGGCGTGGCGCAGTGGTGAGTAGTCCAAGGTGATGCCGTTGCCTCCCAGCATGGCACGTGCATCGCGGCAGATTTTGATGGCCTCACGGCAGTTGTTGAGCTTGCCCACCGAGATCTGGTGTGGTTCCAGCATCCCGGCGTCCTTGAGCCTGCCCAAGTGCAGGGCGAGCAGGAAACCCTTGTTGATTTCCAGTGCCATGTTCACGAGTTTTTCCTGAGTGAGCTGGTAGCCGGCGAGCGGCTTGTCAAACTGCAGACGCTCCTGTGCGTAGGCCAGAGCTGTGGCGTAGCTGTCCCGCGCCGCACCCATGGCGCCCCAGATGATGCCGTAGCGTGCTTCGTTCAGGCACTCGAAAGGTCCCCTTAAGCCTTTGGCGTTCGGGAGCATGGCTTCTGCAGGAAGACGCACGTCCGTGAGCTCGATGTCGCATTGGATGGAGGCTCGCATGGATAGCTTCTGCTCGATGGGCGTCGCGGTGAATCCTGGCGTATCTGTGGGCACAATGAAGCCGCGGACGCCGTCATCCGTCTGGGCCCAGATAACCGTCAGCTTGGCCACGGAAGCGAGGCCGATCCACCGCTTGGAGCCGTTGATGATCCAGTCGTCGCCGTCCCTGTGTGCGAAGGTCTTCATTGCGCCAGGGTCCGAGCCAGCGGTCGGTTCGGTCAGCCCGAACGAGCCGATCGCTTCACCGGCAGCCATCCGGGGCAGCCATTCCTGCTTCTGTTCTTCGGAGCCATGTTTGTAGATGGCGCTCATGGCCAAGGAGCCCTGCACGCTGACAAAGGTGCGGAGGCCGGAGTCCCCTGCTTCGAGCTCGGCGCCGGCCAGGCCGTATTCTACGGCGGAGCGGCCGGCACAGCCGTAGCCCTTCAGGTGCATGCCGAGGAGGCCAAGTTTGGCCATTTCGGGGACAATTTCCAGCGGAAAGACGGCGGAGTCGTACCAGGCGGAGATGTTGGGCTTGATGGTCAAGTCGACGAAGGAACGTACGGAGTTTCGGAGCGCGATCTCGTCCGGGCTGAGTAGGGTGTCGAAGTTGAGCAGATCTGTAGCGTCGGTCATGGCTTCCTTTGGCGCGGTGTTCCACGAATGGGTGGTGATTAAGGCGGGACGCGTTACAGCCCGGCCGTCTGTCTTGTGGCGGGAGATTCCGTACTATCAGTGGCGGTCCCGGCAAGCCAGTGCCGCACCGTTTCGCTGTGTTCGCCTAAGAGGGGCGGGGCTGAACGGCGTTCCCGGAGTGGGGGCGTCCAGCTGATGGGGTGGCGGATCTGACGGCCGGTGACCTCACCGCTGGCATCATGGACGGGGATCGTGGGCTCCAAGCCCAGCGATTCTGCGAACTCCAGGGATTCCTTGATGCTTGCAACCTGTCCTGAGGGGACGCCTGCCCGGTTAAGGGTGTCTTGCCAGTCCTGGGCCCCCGAGGAGGCCAGCGCATCTTCCAGCAGGGGGATGAGTTCCAGGCGGTGCCGGATCCGTGCGTTGTTGGTCTGGAACCGCCCGTCTGCCGCCAAGTGGTCGAGGCCCAGGGCGCCGCAGAGCTTGACGAATTGCCTGTCGTTTCCGCACGCGACCGCCAACGGGCCGTCAGCACACTGCAGCAACTGGTAGGGAACGATCGACGGATGGTCGTTGCCCATCCTGGCCGGTACGTTTCCGGCGCCCAGGTAGCTTTGGCCCTGGTTGGCCAACGCTCCCTGCAGGCTTGAGAGCAGGTTGACCTCTATCAGTGCACCTTTCCCAGACTGGTTGCGCTCGTTGAGTGCTGCCAGCACCCCGATGGTTGCGTCTTTGGCGGTGAGGACATCTACGAGTGCCACACCCGCTTTCGTGGGATCGCCATCAGCCTGCCCGGTGATGCTCATCAGGCCTCCCAACGCCTGGACCACAAAGTCGTATCCGAGAAGGTCGGCTCCGCCTCCGCTGCCGAACCCGGTGACCGACACATAAATGAGGCCGGGGTTCGCTGCTGCCAGTTCGGCATACCCCAGCCCCAGCTTGGCCATGCCGCCTGGTTTGAAGTTTTCAACGACGACGTCGGCCCGGCGACTCAGCTCGCGTGCCAATTCGAGATCGTCCAGGTCCGTGAGGTCGAGGCAGATTGATTCCTTGTTGCGATTGACGCTTTCGAAGTAGGTTGCTCCGGTTGGTGAGAAGGGCGGCCCCCAGCTTCGGGTGTCATCGCCTGTGCCGGGACGTTCGACCTTGATGACGCGCGCCCCGAGGTCGGCCAGCGTCATGGTCGCCAGCGGGCCAGCGAGGACCCGCGAAAAGTCGGCAACAAGAATGCCGTCCAACGGCGCGCGCCTTGAGACTGACTGAGGGTCGCCCGGTGGCTGGACGGAATTTTCCTTCCGCTCTGCGCCTGGCTGTGATGTGGCAGGCACCGCTTAGCTGACTGCCGGGGCAGCCACCGACCCGGCGGAGCTGGGGATATCGCCGTGCTTGATTTCCTGATAGACGCGGGTACGCAGCTGGGCGAATTCGCGGGTCGCCTTGGTACTGATCTGATCGCGCTCCGCACCCAGATTGGTTTCAATGAGATCAACAACCTCCGTCGGTTTCTTACCCAGTACCAGAACACGGTCGGCGAGGTAAACAGCTTCGTCAATATCGTGGGTGACGAGCACGATCGTGATGCCCAAGTGGTTCTTCAGCTTCAGCGTCAGATCTTCCAGGTCCCCTCGGGTCTGTGCGTCGACGGAGGCGAACGGCTCATCCATGAGCACGATCGCCGGGGCGTAGGCCAGGGCCCGTGCGATGGCGACGCGCTGCTGCATACCGCCGGACAGCTGCCAGGGGTACTTGTCGACGTGGTCTTTAAGTCCCACCTCGACCAGTGCTTCCATTGCCTTCTTTTTGCGCTCTGCCTTGTCTTTGGTCGCTGAGCGCAGGGGAAGCATGACGTTGTCCAGAACAGAGAGCCACGGCATCAGCGAACGGGAGTAGTCCTGGAAGACAATAGCCATCTCAGCGGGCGGTTCCGTAACCACCTTGCCGCGGAGCGACACCGTCCCGCTGGTGGGGTTGGTGAGCCCCGACAGGCACTGCAGGAGGGTGGTTTTGCCAGCACCGGACGGTCCGACAATGCACATGAACTCACCTGAGCGGACGGTGACGCTAATGTCCCCGAGCACCTGGTGGTCGCCATAGCTTTTGCCGAGATTCTCCACGACGAGCAGCTCGTCAGTTTGCGCCGGGACGCGGCCCGCGAGCGGGGTTTGAGAGTTATTCATGTCAGGCTCCTAAGCGTTCTTCTTGTTGTGCCAGTCGAGGACCCGGGCCTCAACCAGGCGGAATCCGAAATTGAGGAGATAACCCAGCACGCCAAGCATCACAATGCCGGACCACATGTTCAACACCTTGAAGGTGCGCTGGGAGTCGAGAATGAAGTATCCAATTCCACCAGGGGAGCCGATCATTTCGGTGACCACCATGACGACGGCGGCAATGGCCAGTGCCACACGCGCCCCGGCAAAAATCTGCGGCGCCGCGTTGGGAACGTAAATAAAGCGAATCTTGTCTTTGAGCGGGATGCGGTAGCTGCTGGCCATCCTGAGCAGCACGGGCTCCACGGAACGCACGCCGTCGATGGTGTTCAACAGGATGGGCCACGTGGAGGCCAGTGCGATCATAAAGACCTTCATGCCGTCGCCGATGCCCAGGAAGATGATGGCGATGGGCAGCAGGGCAACGCCGGGTGTGGACCGCAGGAATTCCAGAAGTGGCCTGACCGCTTCCTCGAAACGGGGCAAGAGTCCCAGGAGGATGCCGCCGACGACGCCGACAAGCAGGGCCAATCCGAATCCGGTCAGGATCCGCGACAGGCTCGGCAGCATGTTCTCAATGATCCCGTCAAAGAACCACAGCTGGTTTACAGTCTCCAGAATTTTGGCCAGCGGGGGGAAGTAAAAGGACTTGCTGCCAGCCGAGAGTACGAGCCAGAGGACGATAAGGACGAATGGGAGCCAGATTTCCCAGGCAAGTGATGTGAGGCGTTTCATTCGGAACGCTCCCCTCGAATAATCGGATGCCACCAGAGGACCCGGCGTTGGAACAGGACGAGGGCCGAGTTGATTAGAAGGCCGATCAGGCCTGCGGTGATGGCGTAGGCGAAGACCTCCGGGCGTTTGAAGGCCTGTTCCATGTGGGACAGCTCCAATCCAAGACCTGGTGCCCCGCCGATGTATTCGGCGCTGATGGTCATCAGAAGAGCCATCGTCGCTGCCAGGCGCATTCCGGTGGAAACCAGCAGGGTCACACTCGGTGCCCAGAGGAAACGCAAACGGTCCGCAGTAGAAATCCGGAACACGCGAACCACCCATTTCAGCAAGGGTTCCACCTGCTTGGCCGCGTACATTGACTGGATGAGCAGCGGCCACACTGCGGCCAGAACGATCATCGTAATTTCCATCCGGCTCGTTGCCCCGAACAGCAAGAGAACAAGCGGCAGGAGCGCAATGGTCGGAATGGTGCGGAAGAAGTCGATCACCCATCGAGTGCTTTGGGTGGCCCGCACGGAAACCCCAATCAGCAGTCCGGCCGGGATCCCGATCACGGCACACAGCGCCAGCCCGATGGCCCACACCTGCAGCGTGTTACCCAGAGCGGTCCAGTACGCACTTGTTCCCCAAAGTCCGATCAGCGCCGCAAGGACGGTCACTGGAGCGGGAAGGCTTTCGCTGTCCACAAGCGGGCTCATGGACAGGAGCTGCCACAGGATCAGGACCGCGGCGATTGCCACCAGTTTCGGAATGGAGCCCACCCGGCGCAGCCCAGCGGAGGCGGAACCGCTTTTCCGGGATTTTAGCCGGGCGCCGGCCAAGGCTGCCGCGCTATTCTTTGTGGTCATTTCGCTCATGAGAGATCAGCGAGGAGGTCCTCGGCCTTGGGCTTGTTGGTCAGGATCCCGTACTTGACGGCAAGCTCGGCGACTTTATCAATAAGTGCGGGCGTCGTCGCTTCAGCGGCAAAGGTCTGATAGAAGGCCTTGTTGAGCTGTTCGGGTGTGTACTTGAGCTCCGACTGGGCCACCTTCGAAGCGAGCTCGCGGTTACCGTTGACCTCCTTAGCGGCGGCGTAGACGCTTTGGGCAAAATTCTTCACGGTGTCCGGGTTCTTCGCGATAAATTCTTCGGTGGCGACGTATACCGAACTTGGAACTCCCTTGTTGCCGGGCGCGTCCGTGTTGTGGACCAGCTTGACCTTGCCTGCGGCGATGGAGCTGGACATCAGGGGCTCAGCCGGCGTGGTCGCCTCTACGGTGCCCTGCATGACCAGGTCAATCGTCTGTGCGGAGGGCACCTCAACGAATTCGATCTTTGAAGAGTCTCCGCCCGCGGCGTCGACGAAGGCCCGGATGTTCATCCACGTCTGGGTCTTGATCGCAGGCACGCCGACCTTTCTGCCAACCAGGTCCGCGGGCGAACTGATCGGGCTGTCGGCCTTGGCCACAACACCGGCCGCAGACGGGACGCCGTTCTCACCATTGGTGGACTGCTCGCCGTTCACCGCAATGATCTTCACCGGCAGGCCCTGGCTGCGGGCCTGCATGAAGGTGATGGTATCCATCTGCGCTACCTGCAGTTCGCCGCTAAGGAGCTGGGGAACGGCATCATTGGCGGACTTATTGACAACCGGAGTGACAGTCAGGCCGTCGCTGCCGAAATTTCCCCCGCTGATGGCTACTCGAAGCCCCAGACCGGAGAGCGTGGGAGTGGCGCCAACCTTCAGGTCCTTGACTTGGTCAGCTGCGGCCGGCGCGGGCGCCGCACCTGATTCTGAACCGCACGCACCGAGCATCATTGCGAGGGCGACGGTCGCTGCAGCGGCTGCGGTGCGGCGGCCCCGGGCGGGCGAGTTGGTAATGACGGACATGGGAAAACTCCGGTCTCGTGTAAAACGGAATGGGTTGTGCTGTGCATCACTTATGTAGTGCTTGGTACAGAATGCTACGAAGGTCGGGATCCGCGCGCAATGAATCTTTCCACATGGCGCAAAACAGGCCAGGACATCTAGGCGCCGAGTGCGCTTTCGAGCTGGCTCGCTGCGCGCTGAAGCGCGGCAGTGGACTGCACAAGGTTGGTTTGGTGCGTGCGCGCTGACATGCTGATGGCAGCCACCGCCACGCCGCGATGGACGATCGGTGCGGCCACGCATACTTGGCCAAGGACGGATTCCTCCAGGTCGTAGCCCAGTCGCGTCGAACGAATGTCCACGAGCTGCTTCTGGAGCAAGCGGGGGTGCACGGCGGAGTAGCGCGTGAGGCGTGGAAGCGGTCCTCGCAGGACGTCGGCCATCACCTCTGCAGGCTGGAACGCGAGCATCGCCTTTCCCAGGGCCGTGCAGGTCGCAGGCACCCGGCCGCCAATGGCCGTGGGGGCCGGGACGGTCCGAAGTCCCACGATCTTGTCCACGAGGACAATCTCGGCGCCTTCGAGTACGGCCAGCCGCACAGTCATGCCGGTCGCCGCGTAGAGCTCGCCCAAATATGGCGAAGCCTGCTCCCGCAGGCCCTTGGGCTGGCACAGTGCCACCTGGTTTCCCAGTTCGAAGAGCTTGTCTGCCAGGCGATAGCGAGTGCCTTCCTTGGAGACGAAGCCACCTTCAACCAAGTAGGCCAGCAGTCGGAAGGCAGTGGAAGTGGGAACTCCCACCCGGCGCGCAATCTCACTCACGCCCAGGACGGGGCCTCCGTCGCGGAAGGCGTCCAGCAGCTGGAGGGCCTTAAGGACTGAGGCCGTACCTTGGCCTTCACCTTTGACCCCTTCTACCCGGGAGACGTCGCGAAGATCATGCCGGTCTTCTATTACTGCTGTCATCATTGACTCCACTTCCGTCCAGTGCTGGACCTGCCCCATCCTTGTCAGCTCCAGCGAATTCCGGTGAGCTGACTCACTTCTGTAGTGAATGGTACACTGATTGTAACGAGCGTTCCACAAGCTGGCAATGCCCGCTTCAGCCAGCAGCAGAAGTACGATGGGTGGCAGCGCTTCGCTCCCGCCCTCCGCGGCACAGCCCTCCGAGGGGAGACTTTATGAACACCAGCCGCCGCAACGCCCGCGGTGAAGCCAGTCTGCAACGTATCCTTCAGTCCACCGTGCAGCTTGTCAGCCGGTACGGGTACGACAACACGACTATCGCGAGGATTGTCCGGTCCACTGAACGCCCCGCAAGCTCGATCTATTGGTTTTTTGAGAACAAGGACGAGCTGATTACGGCAGCCCTGGAGAATTCGTATGCGCGAGTCGCCCCCAGCCGACGTTCGTGGGAAGAGTTCAACCCTGCCCGTCCTTTGCTGGACCAGTTGAGGGATGAGCTGGAACCGGAGCTTCGCGCATCGGAGTCCGAAGATCCGCTGCGGCTGGGCATCATGCTGGCATTGGAGGGAAGCGCTGCGAACTCGAAGATCCAGGAACCCTTCCAGCGCCGCCGGGCTGGTGCCCAGCGGCGTATCGAGGCCTGGTGGGCCGCTGCCTTTGCGGTGCAAGAGACGTCTAAAGGACTCGACAGGACCGCGGGAATCGGGTGGATGGGGAGGTTGACCATGGCCTTTCTCGACGGGCACTACATCTCCGACGTCGCCGTCGAGGACCGCGATGCTGCCCGTCGCAGCACCATTGTGGCGCACGCCCTCGCCGGCGCCTTCGGCATGGCTTCCGGCCATACTGGCCAGCTCTTCCCGGAAAAGGAACCGTATGTTCCTCTCCCCGCCGAACCGCCGTCACCGGAGACAGGGCCGGAAGCCGTCAACCTCCTCCGCGTAACGCGGGCCTTGGTCGCCGAACACGGCTATGAAGGTGCCACGATGAGCCGGATTTGCGAAGCAAGCGGCATGCAGCGCAGTTCCGTTTACTGGCGGTACAAGGACAAGGACACGCTGATCAGGGCCGCCGTCGCAGAACCATTCCTGGACCTGCTGACCCCTCTCCGTCAGTTGCCAGTGACGAGTGAACGCTGGCGGGAGGAGTTGTCCTCCGCGCTCTCCACCGTGCTGAGTCACGCCCATGCGCAGCCGGACACGGTCAAAGGCGGCCTGCTGCTTAAGCTGCAGCGCTGGGACCCGCCAACTTCTGGCGGGTCAGCGGTACTTGCCGGCACCGCTTCAGCAGAGGCGCAACTGGCCGGCTGGTTCGAAGATGTTCTCCCTACGGCCGGGCAGAAAGATCCTATTAGCCAGCACCTCGCCTGGCTCATTGCACGCCTTTGCGAAGGACTCATGCTCGGTTCGGCACTGGGGCACCCGGTGCCGTCCGACTCCGTCGCTGGGATTCTGGTTCCCATGCTCGCTGAAGCTTTCGAGCACTGGCAGACGCAGGTTTCCGGAAGCGCCTGATGGCCCCGCCTCTGGACCGGCGGGGCCATGGTGTGCCACAAGCTGTGCCTGCAGGCGGAGTCAGTAACTGGTGACGGCGGCGGCCGTTTGAGGACGGGCAGCACGAAATTGCCCCAACAGGTCATCGGCCGCCCGGATCAGCAACGAGGAGTCAACACCGACACCGGCGAAGGTGACTCCATTGTTCAGCCACCCCTGCGCCGCGGAGACATCTGTAAGCATGATGCCGCTCGGAGTACCGGCACGCCTGGCAATATCAACCCCCTGCTCAATGGCACGGGTGACGTCAGGGTGCATGCGCTGCCCCGGATGTCCCAGATCAGCGGCAAGATCAGACGGACCGAACAACACGCCGTCAACCCCCTCCGTGGCCACGATCTCCTCAAGGTTCTCCAGTGCCTGCTTGGTCTCGATCTGGACTACGAGGCAGATGTTGTCGGCGGCTGCCGGAATGTAATCCGTCAGGCGGCCCCAACGAGATGATCGTCCGAGTCCACTGCCCATCCCCCGGACGCCGTACGGCGGATAGCGCAGTGCACGAACCAGTTCCGCTGCCTGCGCAGCGGTGCTGACCATCGGAATCAGCAGATTCTGAACCCCTATTTCCAGGTACTGCTTGATCAGGGCCGTGTCACCATGGGGCAACCGGACCACTGCCTGGGACAGATCCTGGGCGCGGTCCCCCAGCAGCGATCCTGCGGCAGCGATGCCTTGCAGCTGTGCCAGTACCGAGCGCAGGTCGTTGGGGCCATGCTCTGCGTCCAGAAGTAGCCAGTCGTATCCGCAGCCTGCAAGAATCTCGGCTGCATAGCCGTCAGCCAGTACGGACCACAGCCCTATCTGTATCTCACCCGCAGCCATTCTCTGCTTGAAGCGGTTGGGCGGGGTTTCTCTAGTAACTGACATCGGTCTCCTTGGTTCAGAGCAGTTGGAAGGACACAGTTCCGAGCGGGCCGTAGTCCGCCTGGATGACGTCACCTGAAGCCAGCTCCACGGGCCGGGTAAAAGACCCAGCCAGGACCACTTCCCCTGCTTCGAGCCGATCACCAAAACCGTGCAGCCGGCGCGCAAGCCACGCAACCCCGCTGGCGGGATGGCCAAGGACTGCGGCCGCAACCCCGGACTCTTCAACCACGCCGTTGAGGTGCAGCAACGCACTGACCCAGCGCAGGTCGACCTCATCCGGACGGACCGGTGTTCCGCCCATAACAATCCCGGCGTTGGCGGCGTTGTCCGAAATAGTGTCGAAAACCTTCCTGGGGGCGCCGGTTTCACGGTCAAGCTGTTCAATGCGCGCATCGATGATCTCAAGGGCGGGCGTTACCCGGTCCGTTGCGTTAAAAACATCGTTGATGGACACGTTCGGCCCTTCGAGCGGGCTCTTCAGGAGAAATGCCAGTTCCACCTCCACGCGGGGACGGATAAACCGCTCTGCCGCGATCACCTGCCCAGCTTCGTAGACCATCTCGTCAAAGAGCGTTCCGAAGTCAGGTTCGTTGATCTGGCTGCTGACCTGCATCGCCCGGGACGTCAGTCCGATCTTGTGCCCGATGATCCGTTGGCCCTCGTCCACTTTGATTTGGGCCCAGGCCCGCGAGACGGCGTAACCGTCGTCCAGGCTCATATGTGGGAACCGCTGTGAAAAGTGACCGACCTGCTCCCTTTTCTGCTCTGCTACATGCAGTTCCTCTGCCAGGAGACGCGACGTTGACTGGTCAAAAACCATCATCTGACTCCCTCAATTTGCAGAGCACCCAGAAATTCCTGGGCCACTTGGTTGAATCGCTCCGGCTGTTCGAATTGAGCCCAGTGGTCGCATTCTGCCATTTCCACCACAACGCCATTCGGAATCAGCCGCCCCAGAAGCCTGGCGTTGTCCAGGAACATGTTGGGGGCGTCAATAGCGGCGATGATCATGGTGGGCTGTTTCAGCTGCGCCCATTCGTCGCGGGACAGGTGCTGCCCGCCTGCGGTGAAAGCCAGCAAATGCCCCATGGCCTGCGCCATCTCAGGCTGTTCATAAATGCGCAATCGAACGCCCACCAAGTCATCGATGAGATCCGCAGGATTCAGCATTAGCCCGCCCATCGCAGCCGAGACCGATTGCCAGGAAGGCGTCTGTGCAGCGTCCTGGCGCCGGCGACGTACATCGGCACCGAAATCCTTTTCCTCGTCGGGATCCACAACCACCCCCGCGGGGGCAACCATAACCAGCCGGGAGACCCTGTCCGGATGGTCCACAGCGAGTCTCGCTCCAACCCAGGAACCGAGGGAAACACCAATCACTGCCGCTTCCCGGATGCCGAGGGCGTCCATCGCAGCCAGCGCGTGCTCCGCGTAGTCCTCAATGAGATAAGGGCGGTCCGGCTTGTCCGTGTAGCCGCAGCCGAGCATGTCTATACCGATGACGCGATGGCTTTCGGAGAGTGCACCGAAGTTGGCGCAAAAGTTCTCAAGGCTTCCCGCGGTTCCGTGAAGCAGAAGAATTGCAGGACCCTGGGGATCCCCGGCCTCGAGGTAACGTGTGCGGACCCCGTCCGCATCGACCCAGCCCAGGGTATGCGGAACTTCATTGAGGTAAGTCCATACGCTGCGATAGCGTCCAGTGCTCGCTTCACCGGTCATGGTGGAGTCCTTTCTATGGATCCTGCGGCGGAGTGAGCGCCACAAATTCGCCTCTCGGCATGGGTGCGTGAGGACCAACACTAGAGGCGCAGCGGGAAGCGGGGAATCGTTTTATGCCGCATTATGGAATGACCGGTCTACGGGTTTGAAGCGGTCGCTCAGGCCGGCTTCCACCAACCAGATCGTCAGCTGAAAAAAGAAAATTCGTTCCTTCCGCTATCTGGAAGACAACCCTCGCGGTCGTGCCCGGCGTCGGCATATGCTCCCGGTAACACCGTGTCCTTGCACCAAGGAGAAATTTGATGCCCACCACAACCCAAGCTGATACCAAGAGAGCCGCGGACTTCCATGCGCCCCGTTCCGAGGACTGGAGCGAATACCGGCGTCGGGCGCTTAATGAGGGAGAGAAGTTCCTCGCTGCGGTCGACGGCATCGTCGACGCCGTCCGCGACGGCCGCCAAATCTCAGAACGGGATGGCCGTGTTCCGGACGATACTGTCAACGCGATGCTCAGCACTGGACTCTTCCGTGCCTTCACCCCGATGCAGTACGGTGGCCTCGAAATGGATCCCGCCTCCTTCTTCGAGGGCATTATGCGAATAGCAGAGGCGGACAGCGCCGCCGCATGGATTGCCGGTCAGCTAAACGTGCATTCTTTTGAAATTGCTCTTATGGACAAGCGGATGCAGGACGAGTTCTGGGGTGAGAGTCCTGACACTCGTGCATCAAGCTCCTACGCCCCGATCGGCAAATATGAAGCAGTGGAGAACGGATACCGCCTGAACGGCACATGGACGTTCTCCAGCGGCGTGGACCATGCACAGTGGGTCATCCTCGGAGGCGGGGACCGCAACTTCGTCGTCCCGGTCAACGATGTTGCAATCGACCAGGACAGCTGGGACGTTCAGGGCCTGAAGGGCACCGGGAGTAAGTCCGTGACGCTTAGGGATGTCTTTGTCCCTGGATACCGCACTCACCTGCTGATCGAGACCTACAACGATGCCAATCCCGGGTGGGAAGTTAACAACCGCCCGCTGTACTGGGTATCCTGGCTATCGCTTTTCAACTCAACTCCAGCCAACACGGCCATCGGCACGGCAGCTGGGGGGATTGAGACATTTATCGAGCAGTCGCGGGTCCGGCTGACCCGGCAGGGTACCGGCGCACCAGCGGCTCAGAACCCGTTCCTGCACCTGAAGGTGGCCGAGGCCCGCACACGCGTCCGCACCGTAAAGAACCGTCACCTGAAAAACTGGCACGAACTGTTCGACGTCGCCTGTCAGGGGCAGGAAGCCAGCTCACTCGAACGCATGCGCGTCAGGTTCGAGGCCGCTGACTCGATCGCCGCCAGCTTTGAATCCTTTGCCGAAATCTGGCCGATAGCAGGGGCGGCGGCATCCTCAAGCGCTAACCCCCTGCAGCAGACCATGCGGGACCTCATGGCGGCGCGAAACCATGGCTCCGCAGGCAAAGAAATCGCCGCCGGTCAGTACGTCAAGGAGCTCTTCGGTCTGCCGCCCGCACCGTTCTGCGACTTCGGCACACTCAGCTACTACAAGTAAGGTCCCGGGCCCTCGTGAGCCCGCTTCCGCACCCTGAAAGGACCAGCCAGATGAATCACGCAATTGACCTGTTGCACTCCCCCGGCCCCGTCGAGGAGGGCAAACCCGCCGACGACTTCCGCGCCTTCCGGCGCGCACTGGGCCAGTTCGCCACCGGTGTCACGGTGATTGCTACTAGTGCCGGTGACGAGATGGTAGGCATGGCCGCGAACTCGTTCTCCACGGTCTCCCTCGACCCGCCCCTGGTGCTATGGTCTATCCGTAAAGAATCCAAGAGCCTCTCCGCCTTCCTGAACAACGGACACTTCAGTATTAACGTCCTCGGCGAGGACCAGATGGAAATTTCCGGATTATTTGGCCGTCCGCAGCCTGACCAGTTCGGCCAGGCGAAGTGGAATGCTGGAAGCCACGGGGACCCGTTGCTCGAGGGCGCCATCGCGCACTTCGAATGCGTGACCGAGTCCATTGTCGACGGCGGTGACCACCACGTCATGATTGGCCGTGTAGAGCGTTTCGCTCGGTTCGAGGGCGCCCCGCTGCTGTTCGCTCAAGGACAGTATGGTGTTCCCGTTGCCCATCCGGAGGCGACACCGGCGCCAGTGGCGCCGTCCGCCAATGGCAGCCAGGAATCCGAAGAGTCGCTGTTCCTGTCCTTGATCAAGGACGCGGATAATCACATGTCCGCCCTGTTCCACGAGCACCGTCAGGAACTTGGGGTAACCGTCGCCACCGGCCGGATCCTCAACCGCCTGTCCCAGGGTCCCTGCGCCACCGATGTTCTCGAGTTGGAAACCTTTCTGGGAGAAAGCGCCGTGGAAGACGCCTTGACCGAACTCGCCCAGAAGGGCCAAGTGACTCAATTGCCCGACGGCGAGTGGGACCTCACCGGTGATGGCCGGGAAGTACGGGCCGCACTGCGGCGCAGCGCCGAACAGTTTACGGTTGAGCAACTCCAAGGGATCCCCGCCCAGGACCTGGCTACGGCCGAACGTGTCCTCGGCACCCTGCTTGGACGCGGAGGCACAGCCTGATGACCCTCTCGCCCGTGCACTCGCTCCAGTCAACCGGAGATTCCACTATGCCTTCCATCATCGACCAGTTGGTCTCGCACGTACTCGACACTCCGTTCGAGGCCTTCAATGAGGAGACGATTCTTGCGGCCAAGAAGCGCCTGATCGATGCCTTGGGCTGCACAGTGTCCGGAGCCGGCGCTTCGGGAAACGATGCCATGCTCAACATCTTCAGCGAATGGGGTGGAGCTCCGCAGGCAACAGTCCTGGGATCAGGGACGAAGCTGCCCCTTCCACATGCGGCGATGGTGAATTCGCTGCAGACGCGGTCCTTCGACTTTGAAGTGTGCGGTCCGGAGCCCGAAGGGATAAACAAGGGCAAGATGGTGGGCCATGTCGCCAGCACCACTGAGCCCCTGGCCCTGAATGTGGGCGAATACACGCACGCCCCGGGCAGGGAAATGCTCGCGGCAGTGATCCTGGGCGGTGACGTCGCAGCACGCATCTCCGTCTCCAACACGTTTAACTTTGATGCCGACTTCGAAGTGTGCGGGACCTCCAACGCGTTCGGTGCCGTCGCTGTAGCCGGCCGTCTTATGGGCCTGAACCACGACCAGCTGCGCAACGCTTTCGGGATCGCTCTGAATCTGATGGCCGGCTCTTACCAAGGCATCTGGGACGGTGTGCACTCCTTCAAGCTTCCTGGGGCAGCGGCCGCCTACAACGGTGTCCTCAGCTGCCAGCTCTCGGTTGGCGGATTCTCCGGAGTGCAGGACGCGCTCGAGAGCAGGCTTGGCTACTTCAACCTGTACTGCGCTGATCCGCACCCTGATGTCATGCTGGCCGACCTCGGATCTATTTTCTACGTCAAGGGACAGCACAAGCTGCACCCCTCGTGTTACGGCAACCACAATCCGATTGAATGTGCCTTGCTGCTTCGCGACGAGCACGACTTTACGGCCGACCAGGTGCAAGAAGTCTTCCTCGATGTGCCTCCGAACCGGATCGATCATTTCCTGAACCAGGTGGCCACCGCGGACGACCAGCAGCCAAAGTTCCTGTTCACAATCCCGTACGCAGTGGCGAACGCCCTATATCGCGGGCGACCAGAGCTTGAGCACTACACGGAAGCATTTATTCACGACCCCGCCGTGCTCGATCTGACGGCGCGGATAACTCTGCGGGCTGGTCTGCCCATAGGCAAGAACCAATCTGTCCGGATGACCGTTCATCTGAAGGATGGCCGCGTTGTCGAAGCCTTCCGCGAAGACCCCGCCGGTTGGCTCGACACCCCAGTGTCCTACGAGGCACTCGTCGACAAGTACTGGCGGAATATCCGGTTCTCGGGACTGGTCAGCGAAGACCGAGCCAAGCATGCCCTCCACCTGATTGAAAACCTCGAGCAGGTCACCGACGTGACCGACCTCGCCGCCCAGCTGACCCGCTGAGCATCCCACAGAAAGCAAAGGACAAGAACGATGACAGAAACCACCACAACGGCCGCCGAGCAAAAGACCGAGTTCAACCCCCGGCTGGCGCACCTGGGCATCTTCTGCAAGGACTTGGATGCCATGGTCGAGTTCTACTGCCGCGAGTTCGGCATGATCATCAGCGACTCCGGGCTCGGAAAGTCCGGCAAGGCCGGAATCCAGCGCCGCGGCGCCTTCCTCACAGGCGACGCTTCAGAGCACCATCAGCTGGCACTTATTGAGGGCCGCGATAAGGACACCCCGCCCACCACGGCACAAATCTCCTTCCTCGTCCCAACCCTCAGCGAACTACGGGCCTTTTGGCGCCACGACGTCAAGACGGGAATTCCCGTGGAGGTAGTCAAGAACCACGGCAACGCCTGGAGCATCTACATCGACGATCCGGACGGGAACATGATCGAGGTCTACACCCACTCCGAGTTTTACACTCAGCAGCCTCTCGGAGAACCTTTGAACCTGGACGACAGCGAAGACGAGATTTTGCGCCAAACGATGGAATTGGTCAAACAAGATCCCGAAGCCCGGCCCCGTGCCGAATGGATGGCGGAGCAGGCCGACAAGCTGAAGGCAGCACGGGTCGCTTTGGCCTCTTAGTGCCTCAAAAAATTTCAGATGCCATCCCAGGGAGCCACCCCGGCTCCTTGGGATGGCATCGCTCACCTTGCTGACCTCCCGCCTCCGCTCGTCGAGACCGAGCCATTGTCAACCACCTGGAGAAGCCCGTATGGCCCGTATTGAGTATTTTGAGCCCGAGAACGCCTCACCCCAGATCGTCAAAGCCCTAGAGGGAAAAAAGAAGCTAAACATCTTCCGAATGATCGCCAATTCCGACGGCGCTGGCGCAGAGGTTCTTGCGCTTGGGCAACGGCTTAGCCATGGTTCCACCTTGGACCACGTCGACCGCGAAGTTGTTATTCTCCGTGTTGGCCACCTCTCGCAAGCCTCCTACGAGATCCAGCAACACACGGTCGTAGCCCGCCGCGTGGGACTTTCCGACGCAAAAATCCAAGCCATCGGCGACTACCCAAAAACCGAGTATGCATTCGACCACTCCGAAATTGACCTGATTGCTTTCACCGACGCGGTGGTGCGCGAGACGACGCCCCCCGAAGACGTCTTCCGCCGCGTCGAGAAGAGATTCACCAAAAGCCAACTCGTAGAGCTGGTGCTGCTCATCGGTTTCTACATGATGGTCAGTCGCGTAATGAACAGCTTTGAGATCGACCACGAGTCAGGACCCGTCGAGACGTTCAAGATCCAGCTCGCCTAGCTTTCGCTCGCGCCTTTCGGTAGGGCCATCCGGGAAACTGCACAGCGCGCGGTCTTCAAGGAACCTCGAGCCCTTTCTGACTGCAACGCTTCCGCGCGGTACAGACACCCAGCCAATGCTTAGGACCTTCATCGATGACACCATCTCCAGCATTTCCCCTTGTAGCCTCTCCTGGACGCGAGGCGTCTCTGCTCGCTTCCGTGCCTACCGGTCTGCTGATTAACGGCCAGTGGCGGGAGGCGTCCGACGGCGGCACGTTCGACGTCCACGACCCCGCTACGGGGGAGGTGCTCGCCACCCTGGCCTCCGCGACGAGCGAGGACGCCCTCGCCGCGCTCGACGCCGCCGACAAGGCCCAGGCCGCCTGGGCCCGGAC